>SKXY01000187.1 GCA_007128175.1 Wenzhouxiangella sp.
ACCAGAAGTGGTACGAAAGTGTATTCATCCCCACGGTGCAGCAGCGCGGTGCTGCCATCATCAAGGCCCGCGGCGCCTCCAGTGCGGCCAGCGCGGCCAGTGCCGCCATCGACCATATTCGTGACTGGGCGCTGGGCACCGACGGTGATGACTGGGTTTCCATGGCCGTGCCTTCGGACGGCAGCTACGGCATCGAGCCAGGCGTGATTTACTCTTTCCCCTGCACTTGCGAAAACGGGCAGTGGAAGATCGTCCCGGACCTGGAAATCGACGATTTCTCGCGCGAACGCATGGATGCCACCGACAAGGAATTGCGCGAAGAGCGCGAGGCGGTGAAGGCACTGCTCTGACGAGCAGCTCCGGGTAGAGGATGAGAGGGAAGACGGGAGAGGGAAAACTTCTTCCCATACCCTCTTCCCTCTTCCGTCTTCCCCTCTCCCCCGCCAGAACGCCTCAGGCGTTCTGGCGTTCAGGTCAGACTGCGATGCTTCTGAACCACCCGCATCGACAGCTCCAGCGCCTGCTCGTAGTTCAGGCGCGGGTCAACCGTGGTCTTGTAGGCGCGCTTGAGATCTTCCTCGTCGAGCGCCCTGGCCCCGCCGATACACTCGGTGACATTCTCGCCGGTCAGTTCCAGGTGCACCCCGCCGAGGCGTGAGCCGCAAGCAGCGTGGATATCGAAGGACTGCTCGACTTCCGACACGATATTGGCAAAACGCCGGGTCTTGACCCCGTCGGCGGTGGACTCGGTATTGCCGTGCATCGGATCACAGACCCAAAGCACCGGCGAACCCGTCTCGCGCACGGCTTCAATCAGCGGCGGCAGCTTGTCGGCAACCTGACCTGCGCCCATGCGGTGAATCAAGACCAGGCGTCCGGCCTCGTTGTCAGGGTTGAGCGTACGGATCAGTCCCTTGAGCCAGGAACTCGTCATTCCAGGGCCGACCTTGATGCCGACCGGGTTGCGGATGCCGCGGAACATTTCCACGTGCGCCCCCTCGAGATCGGCCGTGCGCATGCCGATCCACGGGAAGTGCGTCGACAGGTTGAACCAGCCCCACTGGCGCGGGACCTGACGCACCATGGACTGCTCGTAACCCAGATGCAGCGCCTCGTGCGAGGTAAAAAAGTCCACCCGGCGCAGGCTGCCCGGGGTCACACCGGTAATCGTTTCCATGAATCGCACCGAGTGACCGATGGAATCGGCGATACGGTGGAATTCGGCGGCCAGCGGTGAATGCTCGACCCAGCCCAGATCCCAGTATTCAGGATGGTGCAAGTCGGCGAAGCCGCCGTCGACCAGGCCGCGCACGAAGTTCATGCTCATCGCCGAGCAGGCGTGGGCCTGAAGTAGCCTGGAAGGGTCCGGTCGGCGTGCCTTTTCGGTGAATTCCGGCGAATTGACCAGGTCACCCCGGTAGCTCGGCAAAGTGACGCCGTCCCGAGTCTCGGTATCACTGGAGCGCGGCTTGGCGTACTGGCCGGCAAACCGACCGATTCGAACAACCGGCATTTCCATGCCGTGGAGCAGCACCAGCGACATTTGCAGCAGCACTTTCAGTCGGTTGGCGACAATCGACGGTTCACACTCATTGAACACTTCGGCGCAATCGCCGCCCTGCAGGACAAAGCGCTTGCCGGCTTGGGCCTCGGCGATCTGCTCCTTGAGAGAGGTGATTTCCCAGGAAGTCACCAGCGGCGGCATGTTCGAAAGACGGCGGAGCGCGCGTTCCAGCTCCAGTTCATCCGAATAGGTGGCCTGCTGACTCGCCTTTTTCTGCTGCCAGGAGTCCGGTCTCCAGCCTTTTGCCGGTGTGATCGTCTTCAACCTTTCGTTCATGCTGCTTTACCGTGGGAAATCAGGATCTTCTGGCCATCATTGCCCAAAGCATGAAGGCCGTCAACAGAACATACCACACCAGTGTCCAGGCCGGCATCGACAATCCGAAGAACTGCCAGTCCACCTCCGCGCACTCGCCGGCGCCGGTGAAAGCCTCCTGCAGGATTTCCATGATCGGGTAGTCGAACTCCATCATGAAGTACATGCCGGGCCCGCAGTCCGGCACCTGGTCGGCGGGCAGGTTCTGCAACCAGACGTGGCGCGCAGCAGTGGTGATGCCCCAGCCAGCGCCGGCAGCGAAGGGTACGGCATACACCCAGCGCCACCAGCCCGTGGGACCGCGAATGGCGGCGATCAGGGCTACACCGCCCATGATCATGAAGCCAAAGCGCTGCAGGATACACAGCGGACAGGGCTCCAACCCGAGCACGAACTGGGCGTAGTAGGCGTAGGCAAGCAACCCGGCACAGGCCAGGAAGATGAGGAAATACGGAATACGGCCTTCAATCAATCGGTTCATGACGTCAATTGTATAGGACTGATCGTCCGACCTCGCGAGTTCGTGCGGGTTCACAAAACCGCGAACCTGAACACCAGGATGCGAAAGTCCATCAGGTCACCCCCGTCTGGATCGCCTCAAGGCGACTGAACTTCATGACCGAAAGCCGCCCGGAGAGTGAATCGGCCGATTTGCCGACCGGTGCTCGCTATGGCGCCTGACGGAACCCATGATGAAAGATCAAGTCGTGCTCCACCGGCGGTTCGCCGGCCTGCCGTTCAACTGCACCGATATCCACGACCGGGCCGTCGCCGGTCAGATCGATGAAACGTGGATTGCCGAGCAGGTCGACGCTCACATCCGCAGGCACGGCGTCGTTCAAGCCCGCATCGATGGCCGCCGAATTTTCCAGCGGCGTATAGTCCGCTTCTGGATCCAACGCGGGGAATTCTTCGATGACGATGACCCCATCACCGATATTGGCCGCAGCGGGCACACCCTGCAGCAAGGAGTGATCGATTTCGGTCAAGCCGTTACCGGCAACCGGGGAAAAATGTTGTCCGGCCTCCCCGGTGCCGGCGACGACCGAATTGCGAAGCACAGGGAAGGCGTTGTAGGTGGTAAACAATCCGAACAGCCCCCCGTTATCGGCCAGGGTGTTGTTGATGAGAACGGGACTGGCGGCGTTGGCGTAGACGACCCCCTGGCCACAGTCGCAGATCGCGCCGTTACCGGCAAACAGGTTGTTGACCACTTCCAGGGTGCCGCTTCCGGCCAAGTAAAGCCCGGTTCCGGCAAAGGCAATGTTGTCGAGAATCCGACTGGATTGAAGTCGACCATTACTGTCAGCCAGGTACAACGCGCCACCACCCGTCGTGCTGATGGTCCAGCCGCCGTGTTCACCCTGCTCCGCCTGACCGTTACCCGTCAGCTCCAGGCGCCGGAAATCGACTTCCGCGTGATTGGTGTATATGGCGCCGCCGAACTGGTTGGCCGTATTGCCAAGGAAAAGAGAGTCGCCAAGTGTGGCTTCGCTTGACCAGAACACGGCGATGGCACCACCGAAATTGGTGGCGACATTGTCCGAGAAGTCGCTATTGATGACATCCAGAATGCCTGACTCAACATATACGGCACCACCATGCAAAGCGCTATTGCCATCGAAATGGCTGCCGGATACCTGGACTGCTCCACCGATCACGCTGAGAGCACCACCTAAAATCCCGGCGTTGTCGATGAAACGACTGTCATTCACGATCAGAGTCGCGTCTTCAACCAGCACGCCACCCCCTGGGCCTGCTCCAAGCGACCCGGCCTCGCCGAAGCCCTCGGCAACGGTAAACCCTCTCAACTCCACCAGCGTATCGGCCCCACTGACGCTCAGCAAAAACCCCGCCGAGCCGTCACCGGCCAAGGTGGTTTCACCGGCACCGTCCACGCTCTCGATGACCAGCTGCCCCTCGGAGATCTCGATCTGCTCGATCCAGGTGCCGGAACGCACCAGCACTCGATCCCCGGAATTCGCCTGGTCGACGGCCTCCTGAATGGTTGGAAACTGATCGGGAACAACAAGATCGGCAGTCAATGCGACCTGGACATGAAATACCGCAATACACAGGGCGGCCGCTCGGACGATGAACTGCATAACGAAGACCCTCTTGAAGCTGCAAGCCGTCCCACGTTCCCCGGAACGGTAACGTGATATCAGCCGGTCGTGACGGCCCTGTGAAAACGACCTGGGTTCGCAGTATTGCTCGCCTTGTCCTCCTCCGGCCTGTCGGTGCTCCGAACACAGCCCCGGTGAGACATGCGACACGTTGGGGAAGCGACCCGATTGACCCAACGGCGCCTTGCAGCGATGATCGCAACGCTCATTCACCAGGCCAAGAACATGAAAGCACTTGTCAGCATCATCGTATTGCACCTGATCGCGGCCCTGCTCATACCTGGCAGCGTTCGCGCCGAAACGACGAATCCGGATGCCTGTTCCGACGCCGCCCCCTTGACGGTTTACGTCGTTCGACACGCCGAGCGCAAGGAAGACGGCAGCGATGATCCCGGCTTGAGCCGCGCTGGGCGGGCACGGGCACACGCCCTGATCGATGCACTCTCTTCCGATGAGATCGATGTGGTCTACACCACCCAGCTTCGCCGCACTCGCGATACCGCGGCACCCCTGATAGCACACCAGCGGCCGGAGGTGCACAGCTGGCCGGTGGAGAGCGGCAAGGCATCGGAGCATGTCGCCTCACTGGCAGAAGCCGTGTGCCACGAGCATGCGGACCAGACTCTGTTAATTGTCGGTCACAGCAACACCGTGCCGCAGCTCGTGGCGGCACTCGGTGGCCAACCTGAAGCGAAGATCAGCGAACAGGAATACGACCACATCTACCAGGTCCGGCTGATGCAAGGCGAGCCGGCCCGGGTACTGCGCGCCCGCTACGGCGAGCCCAACCGTCCCGGCTTCAAAGTCGCGTGGGAGGGCGCCCTGCGCCACTTTCATCACGGCGATGTGAGCGGCCGCGTGGACCTGAATCGCTTTGCCGGCCGTCCCGACATCATTGCCGTGGGGCCGGTCGGTGAACTCGATGGTGAAGTCACGGCCATCGACGGACAGTGGTTCATCACCCGTGTGCGTGACGGCAAGCTCGTGACCGAATCCGAACCCGAAGGCTTGACCGGTTTCCTGGTGTGGGCCGATGTGCCCGACTGGCGCAAGCCGGTCGAGATTGACTCCCCCGTCGCCAATCATCGCAAGCTCGAAGTACTGATCGCCGATCTGGCCGAAAAAGCCGGCCTCGATACCGACACGCCGTTTCCGTTTCGACTTCGGGCTGTTGCCGACTCCCTGGACTGGCATGTACTCGCCCCACCCGCCGACGGGGAGCAGCAACGCAGACACCTCGACTACGCCTTCAAGCAACATCTGGAGCAGTTGGAAGTCGATCTGGTCGGCTTCTTCTCGCGCGATCACGCCGGCGTATTCACCCATCGCAACAGCTGGGCGCATATTCACGTGATCCTGCCCGACGGCCACGCCGGGCATGTCGATGCCATCGAGCTTAAGGCCGGGGCCAAGCTGCTGCTTCCACGTTGAACCTTTGACTCCGGCAGCACCGCCAGAAACGCGACTTCGTGAACCGCACTTCAAACACCGTCGAATCAGGCAAGCCGCTGCCATTCGTGGATAATGAGGACCGAACTCACGATTTATCTTCCTGCTCATGCGCGCCATACAGATCAGAGAATTCGGCGACCCTGCCGGCATCAACGTCAGTGATATCGAAGCGCCAGCCGCACCTGGCCGCGGCCAGGTACGGTTAAACGTTTCCGGTGTCGGCGTCGGGTTTTTCGACGGGCTGCTGATTCGCGGCGATTACCAGATTCGGCCCGACCTTCCGTTCGTGCCGGGCAGTTCGCTGGCCGGGATTGTCGAATCAGTCGGCGAAGGTGTCGACCATCTCAAGCCCGGCCAGCCGGTCGCCGCTTTCATCCTGCACGGCGGCATGGCCGAGCAAGTCGTATTGCCGGCCACCTCCTGCGCTGCGCTTCCCGAGGGCATCGACCCGGTTCATGCAGCCAACTTTTTTGTTTCCTGGGCGACGAGCCTGTACGGGCTACGCGAAATCGGCAGTGTCGAAAAGGACGAAACCGTGCTGGTTCTGGGTGCCTCGGGCAGTACCGGCACCACTGCAATCGAGTGCGCCAGGGCACTGGGAGCACGCGTGATCGCTTGTGCATCGAGCGAGGCGAAACGGCGACACTGCCTTGACCACGGAGCCGAACTGGCTGTCGACTACACCCGACAAGACTGGCGCGAGCAGATCAAGGAGGCGACTGTCAAACGTGGCGTGGACGTGGTCTACGATCCGGTCGGCGGCGAGATGTCCGAAGCAGCGTTGCGACTGCTGGCCCCGGGTGGGCGATTCCTGGTAGTCGGTTTCGTCACCGGCATCGGCAGGATTCCGCTCAACCTGCCGCTGCTCAAGCGCTGCTCGATTCACGGCGTGAACTGGGGCGGCACGGTGATGGCCGATCCCACGGTAGTCGCCCCGGTGATCCGGACGCTGGCCGAATGGACGCTGGGCGGTGCCATCGATCCGGCACCGACGAAAACCTACCGGCTGGAGGATGCCGGCCAGGCCTTTGCCGCGCTGTTCGGGCGCGAGTCGACCGGCAGCCTGGTGGTCAAACCTTGACCACGGATCCGGAGAATGACGCGGGTCACTGGGTTTTTGGCTACGGTTCGCTGATCTACAAGGTCGACTTTCCGTACCGGCAACGCGAAGTCGCCAGCATCGAAGGCTGGGAACGGCGTTTCTGGCAGGGTTCGCACGACCATCGCGGCACGCCGAAGGCGCCGGGCCGTGTCCTCACGCTCGTCTCCTCCCCCGGCCGGCGCTGCCTGGGCATGGCCTATCTTGTCGAGCACGAGGTGTTCGAACATCTCGATCATCGCGAAAAGAACGGCTACGAACGACGGGAAATGCAGATCCGGCTGCGGGAATCAGGTGACCGGGTCACTGGCCTGACCTATTTTGCCGGGCCGGACAACCCGGCCTGGCTTGGCCCGGCCCCGATCGACGACATCGCTCGTCACATCGATCACAGTCACGGCCCCAGCGGCAGCAACCGCGACTACCTGCTCGACCTGGCCCGGGCCCTGCGGAAACTTGGTGCAGATGATCCGCATGTATTTGCACTTGAAGGAAAGCTGCGGTCAAGCAGGCGCGCAGGGTAAAGTTGGACCCTCCCAGCAATACTGTGCGCTGCCCTCTGATACCGCATAATGGCCCGAGTTCGCGCTAGACTCCACCACATCGGATCCGTTAAAACCAGACAACAACGCCTGATTTGTTGACTTTGCGCCGGTAGCGTTTCACCTCATCACTGAATAAAGGGGAAAACCTCGACCATGCTTTACCGAACTGTCATCGCGCTGATCGCCATGGGCCTTTCCGGAGTGATCGCCGCAGGCAACATCACCTACCAGGGACAACTGCAAGACGGCAGTGGACCGTTCCAGGGCAATGCCGATCTCGCCATTCGTCTGTTCGATTCATCGACCGAGGGCAACCAGATCGGAGAGACCCAGTGGTTCGACGAACACCCGATCAACGAAGGGCTGTTCAAGGTCAGCCTGGACTTCGGTCAAGACGCCTTTTCCGAGGGTGAGCGCTATCTCGAAATCACCGTCGACGAGCAGACTCTGTCACCTCGCCAACAGGTCACACCGGCCCCCATGGCGTTGAATGCTCTGAATGTACCGGAACCCGAATTGATCTGGACGCAGATCGGCAACCAGGCGGTCTACCTCGAAGGCAAAGTCGGAATCGGTACTGCCAGCCCGGACGACACCTTGCATGTGGCCGGAATCGTGCGTGCCGATGATGGACTGCGTCTGCCCGACGGTACTCTCGTGACTCACATTGATGACTTGATTGGACCGGAGGGACCTCAGGGAGAGCCTGGCCCTCAGGGAGAGCCTGGGCCTCAGGGAGACCCCGGGCCGCAGGGAGACCCCGGGCCGCAGGGAGACCCCGGACCGCAGGGAGATCCCGGACCGCAGGGAGACACCGGGCCGCAAGGAGACCCCGGTCCGCAGGGAGATCCCGGACCGCAGGGAGAGCCCGGGCCGCAGGGAGATCCCGGACCGCAGGGAGATCCCGGACCGCAGGGAGATCCCGGACCGCAAGGCCCAGCCGGCAGCCTGATCGACCGTGGCCCACCGCGCGGCAACGAGATTCGCGAAATCGATTCCGATGGCTCGAATCCGGTCCTCGCCGTTGGCCCGAATGGCCGCCCGATTCTCGTCTACC
>SKXY01000278.1 GCA_007128175.1 Wenzhouxiangella sp.
CCTTAAACCTTAAACCTTAAACCGTACCGCCCAACCCCCGAATCCGACCCATGACCAACCCCTCCTCGTCTGCCGACATCCACGCCCACCGCATCCTGATCCTGGATTTCGGGTCGCAGTACACCCAACTCATCGCCCGACGGGTGCGCGAGATCGGGGTGTACTCCGAGATCCTGCCGTTTGATGTCGGCGACGAGGTGATTCGCGAATTCGGTGCCAGCGGCATCGTGCTTTCCGGCGGTCCCGAATCGGTGGCCTTCGAGGACAGCCCGCGCATACCGAAGGTGGTGTTCGACCTCGGTGTCCCGCTGCTGGGCATCTGCTACGGCATGCAGGCCATGGCCACGCATTTTGGTGGCGAGGTCAGCCCGTCCGACGAAAAGGAGTTCGGATACGCCGAGGTGGCGTTGCAAGCCGAGAGTCGACTGCTGCATGGCATCGAGGACCGGGTCGAGTCGGGTGGCCAGGCTCTGCTGGATGTGTGGATGAGCCACGGCGACAAGGTCACCACGCTGCCCGACGCCTTCAGCACCATCTGCACCACGGCCTCGGCCCCGATTGCCGGCATGGGCGACGACGAGCGTCGCTACTACGGCTTGCAGTTCCATCCCGAAGTGACTCACACGGTCCAGGGTCAGCGCATTCTCGAGCGTTTCGTGCTCGATATCTGCGGCTGCGAGGACGGCTGGACCACCGCCGCCATCATCGACGACCAGATTGCCCGGGTGCGTGAGCAGGTCGGCGACGATACCGTGTTGCTGGGCCTGTCCGGCGGCGTCGATTCATCGGTGGTCGCGGCCTTGCTGCACGAGGCCATCGGTGATCAGTTGCTGTGCATCTTCGTCGATACCGGGCTTTTGCGTTACCAGGAAGGCGACCAGGTCATGGCCACTTTCGCCGAGCACCTGGGCGTGCGCGTCGAACGGGTCAACGCGCGCGATCAGTTCATGGATGCCCTGGCCGGTGAGTCCGACCCCGAAGTCAAGCGCAAGATCATCGGCCGCGAATTCATCCGTGTCTTCGAGCAGGCAGCCAAGAGCCACCAGGAAGCCAAATGGCTGGCCCAGGGCACCATCTATCCCGACGTGATCGAATCGGCCGGGGCGGCTACCGGCAAGGCCAAGGTGATCAAGTCGCACCACAATGTCGGCGGTTTGCCCGAGGACATGAACCTGGACCTGGTCGAGCCGCTCAAAGAACTGTTCAAGGACGAGGTTCGGAAAATCGGCATCGAGCTGGGCCTGCCACGCGAGCTGGTCATGCGCCATCCCTTTCCCGGTCCCGGCCTGGGGGTGCGTATTCTCGGTGAGGTCAAACCCGAGTACGTCGAACCGCTGCAGAAGGCTGATCACATTTTCATCAGCGAACTAAGAAAGGCTGGCCTTTACGACAAGGTCAGTCAGGCCTTTGCCGTGTTCCTGCCGGTCAAGTCGGTAGGCGTGGTCGGCGATGCCCGTCGCTACGAGTACGTCATCGCGCTCCGAGCGGTCGAGACCATCGATTTCATGACCGCACGCTGGGCCTATCTCGACCATGATTTCCTCGACCACGTCTCGCGCCGCATCATCAACGAATGCCACGGTGTCTCGCGCGTGGTCTACGACATCTCAGGAAAACCGCCGGCAACCATTGAGTGGGAGTAGGGGCTAAGGACGCTGCACCCTGGCTTCAGACCGCGCTCAGGCGGCTCTGGGCGATATGCAGCAGGTTGGCCGCGGTCCAGTAGAGCACCATGCCTGAGGGGAAGGGGTAAAAGACCAGGAAGAACCCGAGGGCCATGATGACCAGGAATACGTTTTGACGGCGTTGGGCGGCGGCGTCGGCGGCCGGTGCCGGGGATAGCTTGAGCGTCATCAGGGTGGTAGCAGCCAGTAGCACCGGCAGCAGATTGAAGTAGGCACCGAAAAGCGGCAACTCGAAACCGAACGAGAACAGCCGGTCGGGCTCGGCCAGCGTGTCGATCCAGAGAAACGACGCCTCGCGCAGCTCGAACGCCTGTCCCAGGACATGGAACAGCGCGATGAACACCGGAATCTGGACCAGCACGATCAGCAGCGGTTTCAGCCCGGCCAGCGGGCTGACCCCGTGCTTCTCGTAGAGCTGGAGAACGCGTTCGCTTTGCTCGCCCCCCTTGTAGCGCTGCTTGATCTCGGCGATTTCCGGCTGGATCCGGCGCTGGACTTCGGCAAAGGCATGCTGCCCGGCCAGCGCCCGTTTGGCCAGCGGGTACATGGCCAGGCGCACCAGCAAAGCCAGGGTGATGATCGCCAGCCCCCAGCTCGGAATCAGGGCAAACAGGACCTCCAGCAGCCAGAGCAGGCCGAAGCACAGGTAGCGCATCCACTGCCAAAGGCCGGGAAACAGCAGGTCGGAAAAGTCCGCTTCACCGGCCGTGACGGCCTGGCGCGAGCGCGGGCCGGCAAATACCGTGAAGTTGAATTCATGGCTTTCCCCGGCCGCCAGGGTGAGGTCGTCGAAAGCCACCGTCATTTGCGGCAGGTAGCGCGGCGGCAAAGTTGCGCCGGCATCGGGCAGCGACAGTTCAACCGAGTCGATGTGGCCGCTCTCATCGGGCCGCAGCAGCAGAGCGAAATAGCGGCTGTGTAACCCCAGCCATTCAGCGGTCGAGTGGTCTTCCAGCACACGCTGCCCGCCCGGATCGGGGCGCGCTGCCCGCTCGATGCCCCCGTCGATTCGGGCAATCGGGTCGACGAAGGAATACAGTCCGGCGGCCATGCCCAGTCCCTCGACCGGTTCCTCGCCCAGGCCGGGACCCAGGCTCAGCGCCAGCCCGGTCAGACTCTGGGATGCCTCACCGTGGTTGACGACTTCCACCGACAGCCGCAACTCGTGCCCCGGGCCCGCCAGGCTGAAGTGCTGACGGATTTCGAGCAGGCCGTTGACGCTGCCCGCGGTGGCCAGGACATGATCCGGACCCACCGACTCGACCTGCCAGCTTTCGGAATCGATATCATCGGATTGCAACGCCAGGTGCAGTCCGGCGGGCTGGTCCGGCGTCGCACTGATCAGCGATCGCCACTGTGCGTCACTGTCGCCGCGGACCTCGAAGGTTTTCGGAGAGGCGTTACTGCCCTGCCAGACCAGGCGGATGCTGTCGGATTGCAGAGCCGGCGACTCTGCCGCGATCGAAATTGCCGGCAACAGGGCTGCCGCGGCCAGCAGGAATCGCAGCATGGTTCGCCCGGGTCAGTCGCGGTCAGTGGTGCCGGATTGCTTGCGCTGTTCGTGCGCGGTGGGATCCGCGGTGCCCTCAGCGGGCTTGCGCAGTCCGAGCAGGCGCAGCAGCCGGTGCCAGTAGAGCTTGGCGGTCAGTGCAATGGCTGCCAGGGCGGCGAGAATGCCCTGCAGGATCGCGCTGCCCGTGCCTGGGTCGATGTAGGCATGGGCCGGAGCGGCAACCAGGGCCAGCAGGACGACAATGATGCAGTAAGCGGCGATTGGTGCTCGGGGCATTGCTCGGCATACTCCGTTTTTCGGGTTCGTACTCGATCCGGAACGGGGCCGGGGCGAAGGAAAAAATCCATTGTAGCAAGAATGTAAAATTGTACCTGACTAGTGCATTGAGTTCATGGAACCGCAGATTTCGCAGATTTACGCAGATTACTGATTCAATTCGTAAAGCGTGAACTTTTTGACGTTTGAATCTGCGCCAATCTGCGAAATCTTCGGTTTCAAAATACCGAGATTGCAAACTTTGCCGGGAGTCAAGCACTGGCCGCCTCCGATCTTTCGTAACGGACTGATTTGATGAATGATTCAAGCAACACCGACGCGGTGGTCTCGGCCGCCTCGTTTCGCGACCCTTCCGGGTTCGTGTTCCGGCATGACGGCACCGTGTACCGCCAGATCAACCGCTGTTACCGGGACGACTACGACAAGTTGACCGGATCCGGCCTGTACCGCGAACTTGTCGATCGCGGGCTGCTGATCGCGCACGAAGAGGTTGACGTACCGGTTGCCGACCCCGATTCAGCTTATCGGATTGTTCGCCCGGAGCCGGTCGATTTCATGTCATGGCCGTACGAGTGGAGCTTCAGCCAGCTCAAGGATGCCGCCTTGGCCACACTGGAGATCCAGCGTTTGGCCATGCAATTCGACATGAGCCTGAAGGATGCCTCGGCCTACAACATCCAGTTCCATCGCGGGCGCCCGGTCATGATCGACACCCTGTCGTTTGAAGCCTACCGCGAGGGTGCGCCATGGGTAGCCTACCGGCAGTTCTGTCAGCATTTTCTGGCGCCGCTTGCGCTGATGGCAAAATGCGATGTCCGCCTGGGACAGCTGATGCGGGTTCACATCGACGGCATTCCCCTGGATCTGGCGGCACGGCTGCTGCCGAAAACGACCCGACTGCGCCCGGGCCTGGCCATGCACTTGCATCTGCATGCGCGATACCAGCGCAACTATGCCGATGCCGGTCAATCGGGAGAAACCAGCCCCGGAAAAGCACCCCGGGTCAGCCGCACCGGGCTGCTCGGCCTGGTCGACGGGCTCAAGGGGACGATCTCGAAACTGAGCTGGAATCCGGGCGGCACCGAGTGGGCCGACTACTACGAGGCCACCAACTACTCCGAAGGCGCTTTCACCGCCAAGCAGGCGCTGGTCGACCGCTTCCTGGAGGCAGCGTCTCCGGCTACCGTCTGGGACCTGGGCGCCAACACCGGCGAGTTCAGCCGCATTGCCGCGGCCCGCGATATTCCGGTGGTGGCCTTCGATATCGATCCATCGGCCGTCGAGAAGAACTACCTGCGACTTCGGGCCAAAAAACAGACCGGGCCGCTGCCGCTGCTGATGGACCTGACCAACCCCAGCCCGGGCACCGGCTGGCACGAACGTGAACGCGAATCCTTTCTGGCGCGCGGGCCGGTCGACTGCGCCATGGCGCTGGCGCTGATCCACCATCTGGCGATATCAAACAACGTGCCGCTGGGTCGACTGGCCGACTTTTTCGCCGACCTGTGTCAGCACCTGATCATCGAGTTCGTGCCCCGTTCCGACAGCCAGGTGCAGCGCTTGTTGAGTACCCGTGAGGACATCTTCGACACTTACGATGCCGCGCACTTCGAGGCGGCCATGTCGACGCGATTCGAGATACTGCAACGCGAGGCGGTCGAGGGCAGCGAGCGTACCCTTTACCTGATGCGCCGGCGGCATTGAACCCAGCCGATTCATCGTCACTCAAGTCGAAAGCGGCTCAGGGCGATGCCCTGCAGGCGTTGGTCACCACCCACGCCCAATTCGCGCTGGCTGGCGGCGTCGGGCAGCTCGAAGCGGAGTTTCAATTCTCCGGACTGCAGTAGTTCGACCGGAATGGTCGTTTGCAGTTGGGTGCCCGCGGCCTCGTTGAGCTCCCATCGCCCGACTTCCTGGTCACCTGCATACAGCCTGATGCGTTGATTCTCGAGCACCTGATCATAGATTGCAGGGATCAGCCACAGCGTCAGTTGCAGATCCGCTTCCTGGGGTTCCATGGGAATGAGCAAGGTCGCTTTGTGACCGTTGTTCCAGGCAATGCCCGGCTCGGGTGTGCTCCAGCCACGCCCAAGGTACATCGACCCGGTACCGCGCAAACCAACCTCGACGGACTCACCGGGTTGATAGCTTGTGCGTTCCGGCGTTACCTCTATCGAGTCCGTGTAGGTGTAGCTCTCTTCCGAATAGAGACTGCCGTCGATGACCACCCGTCCCAGTTGCCGGTTGTCCTCGCCATGCCAGAAACTGTAGTGCCTTACGCGTTGCTCTTGCTCGCCGACATGGAATACCGACCGCCCCGGCCAGGCCAGGTCGATGCCGGCAAGATCGAGGACGGTGGCTCCCACGTCGGTCAGTGATACCGATGCCTCGGACGTCTGCAGTGTTCCGCTGGCGCCACGCGGGTTGACGGCCATGAGAGTCAGCATGCGGGTAGGGGTGAATTCGGGCTCGAAAGCCCCACCATGGTCGCTGTGCACCAGTATCAATGCATCGTCGTACAAATCGAGCTGCCTGAGCCTGTCGAGGAAATCGACCGTGTATCGCAGAATTGCGCGCGCTTCATTCAAGTAGTTCTCGCGCGTGTTGGGCAGGGCCCGCCCGGCGTACTCGCCGGTTTCCGTGGTGACGTAAGGCGGATGCGGTGGCCACAGGTGGACAAAATGGTAGGCAGGCCCATCCAGTCGCGGCTCGATGTTTTCGGTGTAGCTGCGGAAGAACTGCTTGTGGGCGAACGATATCGGCAGTACCGATTTATCGTCAATCCACTGCTGTATCCGCCAGTTGTTGTCGTTATAGACCCAGTTGCGGAACAGGTGCGGGACATGGCGAAACAGTGCAACATCGAGTATCAGTGCCGATTCCATGCGTGCGATGTCAGCTGTGGAAGCGGCGTACACATTGGGGATTCGGTAATGATGGTCGTAGCGGCTTCCCTCCATCGTCTGCAGTACGCTCAGGTTGACCCGGAAACCCTCGTCGTGCAGGCGGGAATGAAAGCCTTCCTTCATGCCGGTCTGAAAGAATTCATCGGGTGCCTGGCTTCCGTCATAGACGGTCCCCTTGAAGATCGAGGGAATAGCCATTGAGGTGTAGGGTGCGGCTGCCGAAGTCTCGCGAAACAGGGTGAAACCGTCGAACTCTTGCTCGAGTTCGAGTTCCGTGATCAGTTCCTCGAAAACATCGGTCTGGAAGTTGTCCAGAACGAGGTGAACGATGTTGTGGTCGACCGAGTAGTGGAAGATTTCCTCGGGCGGCTGTGCCGTTGGTGGCTGCTCGCGATGCCATAGCTCGTCATCGGCGTGCATGAGGAGCTGGGCAGCGCCCACGACCTGAATCGCGATCAGGACCAGGCTGGCTGGAAGCAGCAGGCCGACCAGGCGTCGATACAGGAAGAGGGCGGCAATGATCACGGCCAGCCACAGCAGGATATCGGCCCAGGCCGGCCATTCGAATGCCTGCCACTCGATGCCGCGACCGTCGAGCACACCATAGTGACCGGTCAGAAAGTTCCCCTGTATCCAGAGGGCCATACCCGCAGCGAAAAGCAGGCAGAGATAGACATCGCGCACAGGCCCGCGTAACAGTAGGACGGGAGTGGCCAGGATCACCCACGTGATGACTGACAGCACCAGCAGGAACGGCCACAGCTCAGCCAGTCCGGTCGCAAATTCAGACTGGTTTCCGACATACAGGGTGAAGGTGCCGAAGACAAACAGCGTCAGTACGGGCAGCAGGGCAATACCGAAGCCCGAGGCCAGTAGATTCAGGATGCGTCGTTCCCTCGCGGTGGTGCGCTTGTCAGCTTGATTCGTCATGCTTGATGTTCGAGTTTCCCTGGAAGGTTCCTGTTTCGGGCCCTGTCAGGGCCAGCGGACAGCCTGTTCGGGGCTCAGGCCACGCGCATGAAACGGCGATTCGGCGGCTGCCGTCTTTCTTGCCATGACCGCCACCATGTGGGTGGGCTTGAGGCTGCCGTCGGCAAACCCCTGTTCATCGATGGCATGCAACCGATCGACAAATGCCCGGTCCTCCGGACTTTCGGCATCGAAGTTGTGGCCGAATGCGCGATCGATAAAGACATCGACGACATTGCCGAAGGCAATGAATACGTGAAAGCTGAAACGCTCGATCAGCAGCGGCAGGATGTCCTGGGCACGAATGCCCTCGAAGCTCTCGACCGCGCAGTCATGATTGATGAACTCCAGTTCCAGGCGTTTCGCCTGATGATTGTAGCGATAGCGCTCCGGAAGCTTATTCCACTCCGCTTGCACGATCTCCAGTGCCTCGGGCCAGCGCTGGTGGCCGTTTCGGCCGATCATGTCGGAGGTGATGAACAGGCCGGTGTCTGTCAGTCCATCCTGGATCCCGTCGAACAGGCCTTCCAGGTTCTGCACGTGATGCAGGCACTGGTTGGCGAGGATGCCGTCGTATCGGCCCCCCGGACGCCAGTTGTTGAAGTCGGCCTGCGAAAAACGCAGGTGTTCCTCGACGCCAGCTTCCCTTGCCATGGCCCGGCCTCGCTCGAGCATGCTGGGGTTGATGTCCAGGCACTCCAGCGTGAAGTGTTCCAGGCCCCGCCCGACCAGGTCGCGAGCGATTCCGACCTCGGCATCGC
>SKXY01000343.1 GCA_007128175.1 Wenzhouxiangella sp.
GTTTGGGCCATGGTCGGTAATCAGTTGTCAGTCAAAAAGTTGGCAGCCATTCTGCCCTCTCCCCTCTTCCTTCTCCCCCTCTCCCCATCCATCACAGCGTCATCACCACCGCATCGAGCGCTCGCACCTCGCCGTAGATGGCTTCGAGGTGGCTGCGTGAGCGAGCCTGGATCGGCACCGTGATGCTTTCGAAACGGCCGTTGCGGCTGGGGCGCACGCTGACCTCTTCTTCATCGGGCAGCCGTGCATGTCGACCGATGGCGGCAAGCACATCCTGCATGGCGCCCTCACCGGTGCGCACCATGGCCTTGACCGGCCAACGGCAGGGAAACTCCAGCGGACTGTCGTCACGGTCAGTCATGCAACAGGCCTCAATCGCCGCCGAACAGGCCACCCAGCCACATCCGCAACCCGTCGCTGGTGCGGCCGAAGAAACCGGCCTCCTCGACATCACCGAGAGCAACCAGCGAACGCTCGGCCAGGGTCTCGTCATCAAGCGATATGACCAGCCGGCCCAGCGTCGATCCGGATTCAAGCGGTGCTGTCAGGGTATCGTCCATCTCCAGGCGCGCCTCCAGGGCCTCGTAACGACCGCGCGGTATGGTCACGAAGAGGTCATCTTCCACGCCCAGCTCGATCTCGTTGGTCCGGCCCTTCCATACCCGCTCGGTGCTGAGCTTGTCTCCGGCCTCGTAGAGCTGGTAGGTCTCGAAGAATCGGAACCCGTAGTTGAGCAGGGACTGGCTGGCGGTGGCCCGCGCTTCCTCGCTATCGGTCCCCATGACCACGCTGATCAGACGCATGCCGTCGCGGCTTGCCGAGGTGACCAGGCAGTAACCGGCGCTGGAGGTATGGCCGGTCTTGAGTCCATCGACAGACGGGTCACGCCACAACAGCCGGTTACGGTTGTGCTGGCGAATACCGTTGAAGGTGTACTCGCGCTCGGAATACCAGGCATAAAACTCGGGAAACTCGCGAATCAATGCGGCAGCCAGCTTGGCGATATCGCGCGCCGTCGTGTACTGGTCGGGGTCTGGCAGCCCGGTGGCGTTGGTGTAGCTGGTGCCGGTCATGCCCAGCCGGGCCGCGGCATCGTTCATCATGCCGGCGAAAACTTCCTCCGACCCGCCGACGTGCTCGGCCAGGGCGACGCTGGCGTCGTTGCCCGACTGGATGATCACGCCCTTGAGCAATTCCTCGACGGTAATCCGGTTGCCGACCTCCACGAACATGCGCGAACCCGGCATCCGCCAGGCTCGCTCGGAAATCAGCACCTCGTCGGACAGCGTCAGGTTGCCATCTCGAATCTCGGCAAACACCAGGTAGGAGGTCATCAGCTTGGTAATGCTGGCCGGCTCGACACGCTCATCCGGCTCACGCTCGGCGATCACGGTATTGCTGTGATAGTCGACCAGGATGTAACTGTTCGCGCCGATCGACGGAGCCGCGGGCACGGGCGACTGGGCGTGAACGGAAAACGCGCTTAACGTCAGCAGGGCGGCCGTGAGCAGGCGTTTCGCGTTGGGGGCTATGGAAATCATGTGGGCTCGAAGTTTGGAGGCTCTGGGTCAGGAATCTTCAGGGGTAGACGTATTGTGCCGGACCGAAACCGAGTTCGGCGACCTGTTCGATCAGCGAACGGGCACGCTCGACCTGATCGACCGGCCCGACGCGGACGCGCCAAACCGAACCGCCCGGGGTGCGTGCCGGTTCGGTCTCAATGGGCCCGAGCCCGGCGCTTTCAAGATCCCGGGCCAGCCCGCGGGCACGCTCACGATCGGAAAACGCCCCGACCTGGACGAACACCGGCACGCGGGCCGGCCTGGGCGTCACGCCCGGGCTCTCGTCGAAGGTAATCGCACGCACCTTTACCGGTGCGGTGCCGGCATTGACCATGTCGAGCTTGGCCGCGGCCGCCCACGACAGGTCGATGATTCGGTCGGAGTGAAACGGTCCGCGGTCGTTGATTCGCACGATGATGGTCTGGCCGGTGTCCAGCCGGGTCACCTCGGCCCAGGTCGGCAACGGCAGGTTGCGATGGGCAGCGGTCATGCGATACATGTCGTAGGGCTCACCCGAGGAGGTCGGACGGCCGTGAAACTTGGTACCGTACCAGGAGGCGATCCCTTGCTCGGCGTAGCCGTCAGCCGTGGACTTGACGTGGTAAGTCTGCCCGAACACCTCGTAGGGGCTGTGATTGCCGTAGGCGCTGGGCGGCTCGGGCCGCGGTTGCGGAATTTCGATCATGGACGGATCAAGCCGGTCTGCCGGCGGGCCGTCAACCTCTGGCGAGGGGGTGCGAACATCGCGTGCGCAGGCAGCCATGACCAGCACGGCCAGCATGACGATTGGCGCGCGCGCCTTCATTGCTTGCGGTCCCGGATGGCCTCGGCCAGCTGGTTGACCGCCATGGCGTAAAGCGGCGAGCGATTGTAGCGGGTGATGACGTAGAAGTTGTTCAGCCCCACCCAGTACTCGTGGCCATCCTCGGTTTCCAGCTCCACCAGCATGGCCGGCGTGTCGGCCGGCAAGCCGTCACGCTCGAATTCTATGCCCTGCCCGGCCAACTCACCCAGGGTGGTCGCCAGACGCGGGTTGAACTCGAAGTCGAAATCCTCGGGCATGGCGGCAACCGGGAGCACCACCTGCCCTTCCGGATCCCAGCGATGCTCGGCCAGGTAGTTGGCAACGGACCCCAGGGCGTCGGGCAAGGAACGCCAAAGGTCACGGCGACCGCTGCCGTCGAAATCGACCGAGTAGGCGCGGTAGCTTGACGGGATGAACTGTCCGATGCCCATGGCGCCGGCATAGGAACCGCGCACCTCATTGACCGGCAGGTTTTCCTCGTGCGCCAGCCGCAGGAAGTGGGCCAGTTCGCTGGAAAAGAAGGCCGCGCGCCGCGGGTAGTAGAAGCCCAGGGTGGCAAGCGCATCGATGACCCGGAAGCTGCCAGTATTGACTCCATAGTTGGTTTCCACGCCGACGATCGCGACGATGAACTCCACTGGCACGCCGAATTGTTCGGAGATGTCTTCGAGCAACTCGCGGTTGGCGCGCCAGAACTCGACCCCGGAGTCGATACGGGTTTCAGTCAGGAAAATGGGCCGGTACTGGTACCAGGGGCGCGCCTCGGCCGGGCGGGTCATGGCATCGATGATGGACTGCTGGTAGCGGGCCTCGGCCAGTACCGCCCGGACCTCGTCGGGATCCAGTCCGTGTTCGGCCACGGCCTTCTCGATAAAGGCCTCGGTCCCCGGATGGGGCTCATCAGCCTGGACCAGCACGGTGATAAACAGTAAACATCCAATCAGCAAGCGCATCAGCATCTCTTCTCGGCAGCCAGACATCAGTCAATATAGAGAGCCCACGGAAGCAAAGGTTTCCACGTCAGCCCCACACCGGGTGAATTCTACCGCCTTTCCGGACCCGATCCCCGTCTTCCGTCGTCCAGTCCGCCCTAGCCCATGAACCGCCGCCGACTGTACAGCCCCATCACGATCCCGAACCCGGCCAGCAGGGTGACGGCGGAGGTGCCGCCGTAACTGACCAGCGGCAGCGGCACGCCGACGACGGGCAACAGGCCTGAAATCATGCCGACATTCACGGCCACATAGACGAAAAACAGAAACACCAGGGTTCCCGCCAGCAAGCGCCCGAAGCTGTCACGACACTTGCTGGCCATGTACATGCCACGCCCGATGATGGCGGCATACAGCACCAGCATGCTCGCCACGCCGACGAAACCGAACTCCTCGGCCAGCACCGAGAAGATGAAGTCCGTGTGCGGCTCCGGCAAAAACTCCAGGTGTGACTGGCTGCCGGCCAACCAGCCCTTGCCGGTCAGACCACCGGAGCCCACAGCAATCTTTGACTGAATGATGTTCCAGCCCTGTCCCAGCGGGTCGCTTTCGGGATTCAGGAAGGTGAGGATCCGGTGTCGCTGGTACTGGTGCAGGTTCAGCCACAACAATGGAGCGGCAGCGGCCAGGGCAACGACCATGGCGACAATCAGCCGCCAGCGCAGGCCGGCCAGGAACAACATGCACAACCCGCTTGCGCCCAGCAGAACCGAAGTACCCAGATCCGGCTGCATCACGATCAGCGCCACCGGCAGGGCGATCAGTACAGCGGCCATGCCCAACGTGAACCAGTCCGGGGGCAGGCGGCGGCGATCGAGCAGCATCGCCAGCATCAGCGGCAGCGCCAGTTTCATTGCCTCGGACGGCTGGAATCGAATGATGCCAAGATCGAGCCAGCGCTGCGCACCGCGGCCGACCCCGAACAACAGCACCGCCACCAGCATCAGCAAGGTGGCCAGGTAGAGCCATGGCGCCCAGAGCCGAAGCAGACGCGGCGGCAGGTGGGCAAACACGGCAAGCGCGACCAGCCCCATGGACAGCCTGACCGCCTGTCGCCACACCATGCCGATGTTCTGCTCGGTTGCCGAGTACAGCACAAGACATCCCAGGGCCATAAGTATGACCAGCATGCCCAGCAGCCAGGGATCCAGGCGCCAGCGCAGCGTCGGCCCAAACCCCGGACGAGGCATGATGGCATTCATGGCTGCTCCTCCGCCCGAAGCAGGCCGAGTTCGGTCGCCGCCCGGACAACCCTGGCTGCCGCCGGCGCGGCCACCCTGGCGCCGCCGCCACCATGCTCGGCGACCGCAACAACCACGATTTGAGGATTTTCCAGCGGAGCGAACCCGGCAAACAGGGCATGATTTCGCAGATGCTCGGGGAGTTCGTCGTGCTCGCGTTCGGCAACCTCCTCCTCGTCGCCCGGGCGACCGAACACCTGCGCCGTCCCGGTCTTGCCCGCCATCCGGACCGAAAGTTCGCGTGCAACCGCTCGCGCCGTACCGGAAGGACCGTAGATCACCGCTTCGAGCCCGTCGAAAACGGCATCCCAGTACTCGTCGGCGTGTTCGACCATGCGTGCGGACTCGGTGGGGACGACCAGCCACGGCGGCGCGGTCGTTCCGCGACCGGCCAGTGCCGCGGTGGCGTGCGCCAGCTGCAAGGGCGTGACCACGGTGAACCCCTGGCCGATGCCGGTAATGACCGTTTCGCCGGGATACCACGGCTCGCCAAAGGTGGCCCGTTTCCAGCTTCTGGTCGGCAGCACGCCGCTGATTTCACCGGGCAGATCCAGCCCGGTGGCTCGCCCGATGCCGAAAAGCGCCAGTTCGCGAGAAATGCGATCGATTCCGAGCTCGGAGGCCAACTGGTAGAAATACACGTTGACCGACTCAGCCAGCGCCAGCTCTAGGTCGACCCAGCCGTGACCTCCGCGGCGCCAGTCGCGGTAACGCCGGCTGTGTCCCGGCAACTCGAACCAGCCGCGCGAGAACACCCGAGTTTCAGGCGTGATGGTGCCCGCTTCCAGTCCGGCCAGGGCGATAAAGGGTTTGACCGTGGAACCCGGCTCGTAGCCGCCGGCCAGGAAGCGATTGAACAAAGGGCGCTGGTGATGATGAAGCAGGCTGCTGTAGTCGAACTGGCTGATGCCGTGGACGAACAGGTTGGGATCAAAACCGGGCTTGCTCACCAGGGCCAGCACCTCGCCGGTTTCGACCTCAAGTGCGACCACGGCGCCGGCGAAGTCACCCAGGGCTTCGTAGGCAGCCTGCTGCAATTCCAGATCCAGACTGAGCACCAGATCATCTCCCGGCACCGGGTCGGAACGCTCCAGCACCCGCAGCACCCGACCCTGGGCATTGGTCTCGACACGCTCCAGGCCGGGCTGACCATGGAGCAGGTGCTCGTAGTAGCGCTCGATGCCGGTCTTGCCGACATGGCTCGTGGCCCGGTACTGCTCCCGCCCCAGGCGACGCAGATCGCGCTCGTCGATGCGGCCGACGTAGCCGACGACATGCGACAGCAACTCACCATGCGGGTAGTGCCGGGTCAGGTAGGGCTCGATTTCGACGCCGGGCAGGCGGTGACGTTGGATCGCCAGGCGGGCCACCTCCTCATCGCTCAGGTTGCTCTTGAGTGTAAGGGACTCGAAGCGACGCGAGCGCTGCCGCTGGCGTTCGAATCGCCTGAGCTCCTCGGCGGTGACGGGAACCAGGTCCGACAGACGCTCGATGGTCTGATCCAGCCCCGGCGTGCGCTCCGGGACGATGGCCAGGCGGTAGGCCGGGCGGTTCTCGGCCAGCACCCGCCCCTGGCGATCGAGGATCAGACCCCGGTTGGGCGGCAGGGCATTGAGCCGGATGCGGTTGTCGTCAGCCCGGGCGGCGTAGAGTTCGTGCTCGCCCACTTGCAGGTTCGCGAAACGCCAGCCCAGCAACACGAACACCGCCAGCATGACCACCACGACAAAACGGAAACGGCCCTGGACGAGTTGCGATTCCTCACGTTCGTTGCGAATGGTGGCGCTGGATTCGTGGGTGATCATGATTTCTGCAGGCGCTCGAACTGGCGCAGGCGATCAAGCAGCAAGAACACCCAGGGCCAGAGCAGCAACCCGACCAGCGGGGCCAGCCACCAGGTCCAGGTCGGCCAGGCATCATCGGTCAGACCGATCACCCACAATTGCACGATGCGATCATTGAACAACAGTGCCATGACGGCCGCGGCCTGTTGCCAGGGCGGAAAGAACCGCAAGCGATTCCGGAAACGCTCGGTCAGATAGGAAATGACGATCAGGCTGAGTGCATGCTGACCCAGCAAGGTGCCGGTCAGCAGATCGAGCAGCACACCAAGGACAAACGCCTGCCCGAGGTGACGGAGACGACCGGCCTCCAGATTCCAGTAGATCAGGACCAGGGCAACCCAGTAGGGACGGGCCGGCGAAATCTCGTCGGGCAGGGGCATCAGAGTCAACGCCACTGCGGCCAAAAGCGAAACCAGCATGCCCTTCGAAACCGTCGTGGGGCGGGTCATGACGTGGCGTCCACCTCTTCTGCGACCGGTTCCTGTTCGGCATCCCGCGATTCATCCCCCGCTTCGCGTTCTTCTGACTCGACTTCCTCCTCGTCGTCTGCGGCTGCATTGATGGCCACCACCAGCACATGGCGCGCACGATCGAGTCGACCCAGGGGACGCGCCTCGGCACGGGCGAAAGCCTCGCCGGAATGGCGGGTCACCGTGCGCACCTCGGCCACCGGCAGGCCGGGCGGGAACAGTCCACCCAGGCCCGAAGTGATCAGCACGTCTCCGGGCTCGAGATCGACGTTCATGGGCAGATCGGTCAAGCGCAGACTGTTGATCTGGCCGGTGCCGTAGGCCACGGTGCGCAGGTCCGTGCGGCGCACTCGCACCGGCAGGGCGTGATCCGGATCCGAAATCAGGATGACGTGGGCGGAGTGGCGTGCGAGCTGGTCGACCTGCCCGATGACGCCATCGGCATCAATGACCGGTTGCCCCTCCTCCAGGCCATCGCGCCGGCCGCGATTGATCAAGACCCTGTGTGAATAGGGGTTGAGATCGATACTCATCAGCTCGGCCGCGCGAAACGCCACCTCGACGCGCCGCGACGCTTCCAGCAGACGGCGCAGTTCCGCGTTCTCGCTTTCGAACTCGTCGAGCATCATCAGCGCGGCCTCCTGGTCACGCAACTGTTGCTCAACCAGGGCGATACGATCCTGCAATTCATGGCGGGAGCGCAGCTCTTCACCAAGACGGCGGCCGAGTGCAAACGGCGCTTCCACGGCCAGCAGCAAGGGCTCGACCAGCACCGCGGTGCGACCACGAATCTCACTGACGTAGCCGCCGCGATAATCCAGCACCATAAGGATGGTCGCCAGCAGGCCATAGACCATCAACCGCGCGGTGCGCGCCGCCTGGTCGCCGCCGGTTCCGGGGCTCCATGTGCCGGCCGCGAAACTCACCGCCCGCTCTTGCGCCTACCGCCGGAGGGCAGATCA
>SKXY01000229.1 GCA_007128175.1 Wenzhouxiangella sp.
CCATTAGCCCGTCATCCCTCCCTCCCCTACAATAGCCCCATGAACGAATCATCCAACGACGAACGCACCTGGCTCGAGCAAACCCTGACCGGCGACATTCCGCTGGGCGGGGCGATGGAATTGACGGTAGAGACGCTCGATCAGGCGGGTGTCTTGCTGCAGTTGCCGCTGGCGGCCAATGTCAACGACAAGGGGACGGCCTTCGGCGGGGCGCTGGCCAGTGCGATGATCCTGGCCGGCTGGTCGCTGCCTCGTCTGCTGATGCGCCGGGCGGGGCTAAAGGCCGAGTTGGTCATTGGCCGTTGCGAGATTCGTTTCACGCGGCCGGTGGCCGGCGCCTTCCAGGCCTTCTGCCCCTGGCCGGACAAGGCCGATTGCGATCGTTTTGTCCGTCGGCTGGACGAGGCCGGGCGAGCCAGCCTGGTACTGGCTCCGGAGATCCGGGCCGACGGAGAGGTGGCGGCCACGCTGTCGGCGAAGTATGCTGCACTCGAAACAGCAGGGAATCCATCATGAAAGCCGCCACACTTGTCGTCCTCTCAAGCCTGGTGTTGCTTGTCGCCTGTGGAACCGGCCAGCGACACGATGACCGCCAGGATGCAATGGACCGCTGGGAAGCGCTGGTGCGCTGGAGCGAGTTCGATGCGCTCGTCGACATGATTCATCCCGACTGGCTGGCCGAGAATCCGATCCACCCGGTCGATATCGACCGCCTGCACCAGTTCCGGGTGACCGAGTACCGCGTCCGTCAGGTACTGGCCGACCCCGACGGAATGGGCTTCGAACGCCTGATCCGCATCCGCATGTACCACGTGCACAGCGCTCGCGAGCGCGTCGTCGATCATCGTGAGGTCTGGCGCTACGACGAGGACCTCGAGCGCTGGCTGCTACACTCCGGATTGCCGGACCCACAGCGTTCATGAGGAATTGAAGAAGGGGGATCCCGAACAAGCGGAGGGTCAACAACATGCGAACCATCGCGATCGTCAACGCCAAGGGCGGCTGCGGCAAGACCACCATTGCCACTTCACTCGCGGCAGCACTGGCCTGGGAGGGCTACTCGGTCGCCCTGGGCGACATGGATCCACAGCAGTCGTCCAGCGACTGGCTGGCGCAACGCCCCGAGGAATATCCCGCCATCATCGGGCTCAATGCCCAGGACGGGCCCTTGCGGGCGCCCCCGGATACCGACATTCTCGTCATCGATACCCAGGCCGGCATTCACGGCCACGACCTGGGCAATGTCGTGCGCCGATCGCAAACCCTGCTGGTGCCCGTGCTGCCCTCGCCGGTGGACATGCGCGCGGCCTGGCGCTTTCTCAACCACCTGCTTGAACTCAAACCCATCCAGAGCCGGCAGGCCAAAGTCGGCCTGATCGCCAACCGGGTTCGCCCGCACACCATCATCTTCCGGGAGCTGACCGGCTTCCTGGACGATTTCCGGGTACCGGTAGTCGGCCAATTGCGCGACTCGATGAACTACGTGCGCGCCTTCGAACGCGGCCTGACCGTGTCCGACCTGCCGCCCTACCTGGCCTGGCAGGACTGGGAGCAGTGGGAAGTCATCCTCGACTGGATCCGGAGCCGACGCTCGATGGGAAAGGGTTAACGGATCTGCTCGACGGCCTCTGGCGCTCGTGGGCGGGTCCGGCAAACTCAATTGACGGGTAGGTTGTCGATCAGGCGAGCCTTGCCCAGCCAGGCCGCAGCGAACAGCCTCGAAGGCTGGCCTGGCCGCACTTCACCGAGGTGCTCGGCCGAACGCCACTCCAGGTAGTCGGGCCGAAAACCGGCGGCTTCAAGCTTGCCCAGCGATGCGCGTCGCAGCGCATTGAATTCGCCCCCCTCGCATAGCGCCTCGGCCATCTCGGTCAGGACACGATTGAGCACCGGGGCGCGTGCTCGCTCGTCGTCAGCCAGGTAGGCATTGCGCGAGCTCATGGCCAGGCCATCACTCTCGCGAACGGTCGGCAAGCCGACGATTCCTATACCCAGCGCCAGGTCCTCGACCATCTGCCGGATGATCACCAGCTGCTGGTAGTCCTTCTCGCCGAAGACCGCCACGTCCGGCCGGACCTGGTTGAACAGGCGTAGCACAACGCTGGCCACCCCGTCGAAGTGACCGGGCCTGGAAGCACCGCACAGGCAGTTGGACAGACTGTCGGGCACCTGCACCATGAACGGCTGCTCCAGCGGGTACATCCGCTCCACTGCCGGAAGCCAGACCAGGTCGCAGCCGGCCGATTCCAGTGCGGCAAGGTCCGCCTCCCGCGTGCGCGGGTAGGATTCGTAGTCCTCGCCCGGCCCGAACTGGGTGGGATTGACAAAGATACTGGTCACCGCGCGAACGGCCCGGCGCTTCGCCTCGGCCAGCAGGGCGAGGTGGCCATCATGCAGGTTGCCCATGGTGGGCACGAAGGCGACGGTTTCCCCGGCCTTGTGCCAGCCATCAATGGTGGCGCGCAATCGATCCGCTGAATCGGTGCTGATCATGATCAGGAATAACTGTACTGGTCGTCAGGAAAGCGACGTTCGCGCACCGCCTCGACGAAGGCGGCAAGAGCCGCGGGGATGCTGCCGGCCTCGTCCATGAAGTTGCGCACGAAACGTGGGCGGCGACCCGGGCTGATGCCCAGCACGTCGTAGATCACCAGGACCTGGCCGTCGACATCGACGCCGGCGCCGATGCCGATCACCGGGATGCGAAGGTTCTCCGCTATGGCTCGCGCCAGGGCGGAGGGCACGCACTCCATGACCAGCATGCCGGCACCGGCCGCTTCCAGTGCCCGTGCATCTTCCTGCAGCGCTCGTGCCAGGGCCTCGTCACGGCCCTGAACGCGATAACCGCCGAGGCGGTGGACATGTTGCGGTGTCAGCCCCAGGTGGCCGCATACCGGAACGCCCTGAGCGACCAGCTCGGCCACCAGTGGCACTACGCCGGAACCGCCTTCGAGCTTGACCATGCCGGCACCGGCACGCATGACCGCAGCGGCCGCCTGCATGGCACTGGCACGGTCGTGGTAACTCATGAACGGCAGGTCGGCGATCAGCAGCGGGTGGGTCAACCCTCGTGACACCGCCTCGACGTGGTAGACCATGTGCTCGACGGTGACCGGCAGGGTCGAATCACGCCCCTGGATCACATTGCCCAGCGAGTCACCGACGAGTACGCAATCGACGTCGGCCTCATCGACCAGACGCGCGAAGCTGGCGTCGTAGGCGGTCAGCATCGTGATGGGCTGACCGGCCTCTTTCATGGCCGCCATGGCGGGAACGGTGCGGATGGCGCGATCCTGGCTCATGCTGACTCCACGACTAATGGTTGGTTTGGAAATCGAGCGGCGCGGCCGCCCTGAGAGCGCGAAGGTCTCTATCGTCCAGTGCGGCAAGCAGTTCGTCAACCCGGCCCATGCCGGGCACGATCAGTTCCGGGGCCAGCGCATTCAGGGGCACGAGGACAAAGGCACGCTCGGCAAGGTGGGGATGCGGGACAACCAGGTCGTTCTCCTCGAGAACAGTCTCGCCGTGGACGAGCAGATCAAGATCGATGACCCGCGGACCCCAGCGCCGGCCTTCGCGGCAACGGCCCAGTCGGCGCTCAACGTCAAGCAACAAGGTCAACAGCTCTCGGGCATCCAGCGCGGTATCGATTCCGGCAACCGCATTGAGAAAGTCAGGCTGGTCAGTCACCCCCCAGGCCGGGGTCATCCAGGCGGGGGATACACAGGCGACGTGCACGCCCTCGGAGCGATCGAGGCGCTCAAGCGCAGCCGACAATGCGGCCGGCGGATCACCCTGATTGGCACCGAGCCCGATCCAGCTGCGGGTCAAGATGCGGCCTTTCGTTTGCGCGGTCGGCTGCGTTTGCGCCTGCCGTCGGGCGAAACCATCTGGTGGCGCTCGTCGGGCTCGACTTCCTGGATGGTGGTCCACCAGTCGGCCAGCTCCTGCAGTTCGGGATTCTCAATGGCCCGCAGCAGAAGGAAGTCGTAGGCGGCGCGAAATCGGCGCTCCGACATCAGCTTCAGGGCCCGCTTGCCCCTTCGCTTCTTGAAGCGCGGCTGCATACACCAGATTTCCTTGGCAATGGTGGAGAAGCGCCGGTGGATGGCCACACGTCGGGCCTGGGCAACAATGGCCTCCTCCCCGGCAGCAGCCAGTGCTTCGACAGGCGCCATTCCTTCGGCGACCAGGTCCTCGGCGCGCGTTTCCACCTTGGCCCACAGGTAGGCGGCAAAAAGGAATCCCGGTGTTACCGGCTTGCCCTGGGCGATGCGGTCATCGGTATTCTTCATGGCCTGCTCGACCAGCACCGGCGGTTCGGAAGGATCATCGAACAACCCCGGGAAAAGCGGCTCCCACAGATTGTTGCGAACCAGTGCCTGGTAGGTCGGCCAGGCGCGGCCGCTGAGAAAGAGCTTGAGGATTTCGTCAAACAGCCGTGCCGGTGGAATATCGTGCAGCAAGGGCGCCATGGTTACGACCGGTCCGGCCGTCTCCGGCTCGAGCTGCAGATCGAGCTTGACCATGAAGCGAACGGCCCGCAACAAGCGAACCGGGTCCTCCCGGTAGCGGGTGACCGGATCACCAATCAGGCGCAGATAGCGTTCCTTCAGGTCCTGGTAACCGCCGACATGGTCGCGAATGGTGGCCGTTTCCGGGTCATACATCAACGCGTTGATGGTGAAATCGCGCCGACGTGCATCTTCCGCTTCCGACCCCCAGACATTGTCGCGTACCAGACGCCCGGCCTCGAGTTCACGATGCTCGTCCTCACCACCTTCACCTGAACCGCGGAATGTTGCCACTTCGATCACTTCGCGACCGAATCGCACGTGCGCCAGACGAAACCGCCGCCCGATCAGGCGGGCATTGCGAAAGACATCGGCGACCTCCTCGGGCGTGGCGCTGGTGGCCACGTCGAAATCCTTGGGATCATGGCCAAGCACCAGGTCGCGAATACTGCCACCGACGATATAGGCCAGGTGACCGGCATGGTGCAGTCGTTCGATGACCTTCCGGGCGTTGGCGCTGATTTTCTCGGGGCGAATACCGTGCTCGTCGAGCTCGATGATGCGGGGTTGGTTACTCAATGGTCGTTATTCTTGGTGTCAGGAGGAAAGCGAACGGGCGCCAGCTTTGCAGGGCGTGCTGTTATCATGATCATATAGTTTAGCACCATGCCCGCAATACGGCCCGTTTCCCCTGCGGCGCCGATCGACATCGCCAGTTCAAGACACGGATGAAACCAAAATGACCTTTGTAGTGACGGAAAACTGCATCAAATGCAAATACACCGATTGCGTGGAAGTCTGCCCTGTCGACTGCTTCCACGAAGGGCCCAACTTCCTGGTCATTGACCCCGAAGAGTGCATCGACTGCACGTTATGTGAGCCGGAGTGCCCTATCGAGGCGATCTATCCGGAAGACGATCTTCCGGCCGGCCAGGAAAAGTTCCTGGAGCTCAACGCCGAACTGTCGCGCGAATGGCCGGTCATCACCGAGATGAAACCGGCACCGGAAGACGCCAAGGAGTGGGAGGACGTTCCCGGCAAACTCCAGCATCTGGAACGCTGAACGCTGAATCGATACGATACCGCGAGACGACCGGCGCAATACCGGTCGTCTCAGGATCAGCCCAAGCGATCGCGCAAGCGGGCGAGCACGAATTCGGCCCGCTCAATTTCCAGGATCTCGCCATCGGCATCGAGCAGAATCACTTCGGCGGTATCGTCCCCACCGTCGCGCACCTTGATTCGGTAAACCCCGCTGAAATCGTTGACCTCCCGGCTACGCCAGAACGCCATTCGCGCGAGGCCCGTGCGTTCAATCTCGATGGGATCGTGACTGAAACGAAAATGGTAGCGCAATTCCGAATCGTCGATTTCCTGGACACTCATGCCATTACGGTTGAGCGTAAAACCCAGTCGACGCCAGACACTGTCAGGCTCGTCCTGTACCGTCAGGAACAAACCGGTGGAGCCGAAGCGGATATGCGAGCGCGATCGCTCTGCCTCGGCGCTGGGCTGGACCCGGGGCGGCCTTTCGGTACCCCGCGCGGCTGCCAGCTCGGGCAGAAAGTAACCGGGTACCTCGAAGGTAGTGCGCTGCTGCGGCTGGCTCAACCCCGGCGGCGCCTCGATCGGGTCGAGTTCCTCACTTTCGGTGTAAACAGGCTGGCGGTCTCGACCGGCACAGCCTGTGAGCATGGCAAACAGGGCGGCGAGCAATACACTCGTTGAAATCAGCTTGAATATTCGAATCATACCCCTTGGGTCCGATGACTGGTGAATTCAGGTTTGCACCCGAGGTTACAGGATCCAACAAGCCTGTTGGACCGCGCAAAAACGGATCAGTTTAGGCAACATCCCCGGCCCAGTCCAGCCGCGTGTACTGAACCGGGACCGATTTTCGGAAAACCGCGAAAGACCGGGTTGTCCGAACCTTGCCATGACTTGCTACCCGCCGGATGCACAAGTATTCTGAGCAGTGTAACCCGAATCACTGCAAGATTCAGCAAGAAAACAAGCCAACCCCTTGATTAAACGAATATTTTACATTTCATGAACCAATCAGCCCTGCAGCTTTCATCACCTTCCCTTCCAGCCACGATCCACGGCGACGTGTCGCTGGAGGAGTTTGCCGGCAAACCACTGGTGCTCTACTTCTACCCGCGCGACAACACGCCGGGGTGCACGAAGCAGGGCCAGGGTTTTCGCGATCTCTACGACCAGTTCCAGGAACACGGTTGCCAGATCGTCGGCGTATCGCGCGACAAGCTGGCAACACACCAGAAATTCGCGGACAAGCACGAGTTCCCGTTCCCGCTGATTGCCGATCCCGACGAAACCCTGTGCCGCCAGTTCGATGTCATCAAGGAGAAAAACATGTATGGCAAGAAGGTCATGGGCATCGAACGAAGCACCTTTCTATTCGATGCCGACGGCAAGCTGGTGCGCGAGTGGCGCAAGGTTCGCGTACCGGGTCATGTCGAGGAAGTCCTCGAGGCCGTGCGCCAATTGTCCTGATCCTGCCCGGCCGCGAGGCCTCACCCGGAGTGACCAACAACATGGCCGAAAGAGCCCGGCTGTACCTGCTTGACACCAACGTGCTGATGCACGATCCCACGGCATTGTTTCGCTTTGCCGAACATGACGTCTATCTGCCCATGATCGTGCTCGAGGAACTCGATCGATCCAAGAAGGGCGTATCCGAAGTCTCGCGCAATGTTCGCCAGGTCAGTCGCTTCATCGGGCAGATGATGGCACCGGGCGACAAACTGGAAGACGGCCTGACCCTGTCTGAGCCCGAGGGGCTGAAGCTCAAGGTTGGCACCGGCCGACTGTACTTCCAGACCGAACACTTCGATAACGGAGCCGAACTGGTCGGCGACCGATCACTGGCCGACAACGAGATTCTGCTGGCCGCGCTCAGCCTGGCGCGCAAGCACCCCGACACCCATATCATCCTGGTGTCGAAAGACATCAACCTGCGCATCAAGGCAGCCATCCACGGCATCACCGCGGAGGACTACTACAACGACCGCGCCCTCGATGACCTCAGCCTGCTCTACTCCGGCGTCACCGAGCTCGACACCGGCTTCTGGGAGAACCACGAGACACTGGACTCCTGGAACAAGGAGGGCCGCACCTTCTACCGGGTGCGTCGGAGGGAAGACGATGAGTGGCACCCCAATCAGTGCCTGCTACTGGCTGGAGACAACGGCCTGGAGGCCATGGTGCGAGAAGTGGGCGACGACGAGATCGTGATCGAGGTGGCACGCGATTTCCGGCGCGAACAGCACGGCGTATGGGGCATCCAGGCGCGCAATACCGAACAGAACTTCGCTCTCAACCTGCTCATGGA
>SKXY01000198.1 GCA_007128175.1 Wenzhouxiangella sp.
CCGGGATCGTCGGGCAGGATGTTGGGCTGCCAGTCTTCAACCAGTTCCCCGCGCCGGTCGAACAGATACTTGTGAAACGTGCCTCGCGGCAGGATGGCGGCCGATTTCTCCTGCACCATCTCGCGGAACAATGAGTGCATATCCCGGCCGGTCACGCTATAGCGCTGGGTCACGAAAAAGTTGACCGGATAGTTCGCACGCAAGAATTCAGCGATTTCCGCCTCGTCACGCGGCTCCTCATCGAAATCCGTGCAGGGCATGGCGAGGATGCGCAGGCCTGCCGGCTGATTGAGCGCGTAGAGGGATTGCAGACGAGCCAGTTGAGGGGTGAAAAGGCTCTCGGTGGCGATGTTGACGACCAGGAACGGCAAGTTGCGGTGACGGTCGAGATAGAGACGGTTGCCTTCCAGGTCGATGAAGTGATGATTGAACAGGTTCACTGCTACTCCCTTGCTGTTACATCAGACTTTATCGGCTTCCTATCTTACAATGTCCACCCATATGAAGACGCATGCCCGAATTCTCGATGGCCGCGCGGTTGCCGACCGCCTGATTTCCAACGTGGCCGATGCCGTTGCCACTCACGTCGATCGTGGCGGTCGTGCGCCCGGACTGGCCGTGGTGTTGGTCGGCGACGATGCGGCCTCCGAAGTCTACGTAAACCACAAGATCCGGGCCTGCCAACGCGCCGGGCTGGTCTCGGCCACGCACCGGCTGTCACACGGGACCGGCCGCGGCGAACTGCTCGCCCTGATTGATGCGCTCAACGAGGATGACAGCGTCGATGGCATCCTGGTGCAACTGCCGCTGCCGGCACATCTCGATGAACGTGAGGTCACGCGCCGCATCCTGCCGGAAAAAGACGTTGATGGCTTCCACCCGGTCAATATGGGACGGCTGGCGGTTCGTGATCCGGGCCTCAGGCCTTGCACGCCGCGGGGGGTGATGACCCTGCTGGCCGCACACGCTATCGATACCAAGGGGATGGACGCACTGGTCATCGGGGCATCCAATATCGTCGGCCGTCCACTGGCGCTCGAGTTGCTGCTGGCCGGTGCCACAGTCAATATCGCCCACCGCTTCACCCGCAACCTGGAAAAACATGTTCGCAATGCCGAGGTGCTGTTCGTGGCCGTGGGCAAGCCCGGTCTGGTCGATCCCGACTGGATTGCCGAAGGCAGTATCGTGGTCGATATCGGCATCACCCGGGGCGAGGACGGCAAACTGCGCGGCGACCTCGATTTCGACCCTGTGGCAGCCCGTGCCGGGTGGGTCACGCCCGTGCCCGGCGGTGTCGGACCGATGACAGTTGCCACCCTGCTGCAGAATACCGCCGAGGCGGCCGGGCTGGTGGTTCGAGCACCGTGAATTGCCTGCCGCCGGGTGGTGACGGGCGGCCCGATGATCCTTCCGGGAGACTGATCAGCTCAATCGAGTCGGCCGCTGTTGTAAACCTGTTGCTTCTGGTTTTTCTGACGGGGCTGCTGCGGCTGGTTCTTGAGCACCTGGTCAGTATCCAGGCCCGCTGGCTGGATGACCTGATATCGGCCCTGTTGCTGTGGTTTGTCATGATCGGCAGCGCTGTCGCCGCTGGTCATTGCAGACACTTGCGTGTTCAAGGGTGCGAATCATGGCTGCCGCCGCCACTGGCTAAAGCGACCAGGCGCCTGTCATTCCTTGCGGCCGCCCTGGTGAGCCTCATGCTGGCCTGGCACGGGTTGCAGGCGGTTCTGATGGAGTTTGAATTCAATCAATTGGCCTTCGGCCGGATTCCGGTCTGGGTCGTTCAGCTCATCGTGCCGATCGGCTTTGTTGTGATGAGTGCCAGATTCGGTGCGATTGCCTTGAGCACTCCGATTTCGGTTTCTGAGCAACATCATTCGGGCTCGAACGAATGATCGTTCCAATTCTCGTCCTGATGGCCGTTATCGGGGTGCCACTGTTTGCGGTGATCGCGTTTGCGGCACTGAATGCCTATCTGGGTGCCGAGCTCGAGCCAGCACTGTTCATCATCGGCTTCATGGAGTTGGGCGATCATGCACAGTTGCTTGCCGTGCCCCTGATTTTCGCCATCGCTGCATTGCTCGGTCGAGATTATCTGCGCGGCTGGGGGAGTTTGTTGACGTCGCTGGTGGACGGATTGCCGAGCGGGGTGAGTCTGGCGTCGATAGTGCTGGCCTTGATTGCGATACCGATCGTGGCGTGCGGCCTTGTCATGGCCATGCTCGTCCCCGTCGTGCTTTACACGGTGATTTCGGTTGCGGTGGTGCCGCGTGAATCGATCGGTGCCGACGAGCTGGTTGTCGCCGCACTCCTGCCCGCGCTCCTGATGGTGGCAGCGGTCGCGTGCCTGCCCGGGCTGGGTCATCGCTTGAGTACCGATTGCGGTGACGCACACAGTTCGACGGAGCCCTTTGGCCGACTGTGGTGGGATCTGCCGGTGCTGTTCATTGCGATCGCGGCCATAGCGTGCGGTTGGCTGACGGTGAAAGAGACGGCTTTGGTGGTCCTTGTCTGGGTGCTGTTCACGCGCGTTGTCGCATGGCGCGAGATGGCATGGAAGGAATTGCCGGAAAGGTTGACCGGGTCGGTGGTGACTTCGGCCGGCATCGTGCTGATGCTGGGACTCATGATGTCCTGTGTCGCCATGCTGCACGACGTCGGGGTCTTGCAGACCCTGAACCGGGGCATCGGTCCTCCGATTGTTTCCCTGGCCGTCCTGATCCTGCTGCTGGTCTTCGGTGGGTTGGTGCTGGGAATTCAGGCAGGGCTGGTGCTATTGGCGCCCTTGAGCATTCCTGTGGGTTTGGCCATCGGCATGGCGCCGATGCACCTGGGGGTTGTATCCATGGCCTGTGTATTGCTCGGTCGTAGCCTGCTGCCGCTTGCGCGGGCGCAATGGCCGAACGGCAGGTGGGGGCGAGATGTCGAGCCGGACCAAGGCCTGTCTGCAACCTGGCGGGTTCTGCTGGTGCCGGCGATCCTTTTCTTGGTCATGCTGGTCGCTTTGCCGGTGCTGAGCCTCTGGCTTCCGAACCGCATATAGAAAGCGAGTGCAGCCCTGCCGGACGGGGCTCCTGTGGAGCCCCGTCCGAAACGACTGACTTCAGTCGGTGACGACTTCGAATCGGTCATCGAAAATGGGTGGTGTTCTGACGGTCACGCTGGCTTCATTGGACTCAACGCCGTCGGCGGTGGCGGTCGCGATATTGGTGACTGATCCGGCCTCCACATCGTCCGTCGAAATGACGCGTTCGGCATGACAGGTCATGGACTCGTCGGGAGCAAGATCTCCGCTCGGACACTCAACCGTTTCCTGGTCGTCGTCGACCGAGACCGGCCCTGAAAGGGTGACGTTGCCAGTGTTGGTGACTATGAAGGTGTAGCTGATGATGTCTCCCGGGGCCTCGAAGATCATCGGTTCGGCGGTTTTCTCCAGGCCGATTCCGGGTGTTTCCGATATCTCCGGGCTGACCAGGAACACGCCGCGACCACGGCTGACGGCACTGGAGTCGGGATCGGTCAGGAGCGAGACGAACTCTACCTGCCCCTGATCGTTGATCGAGATCGTTCCACCGAAGTTCGGGCCACCGACTTCGTCGGGGCTTTGCAGGCGTGCCGGGCCCAGGTCGGTATCGACAATGTCCCCTTCGGTCACGATGGCAGTCACGGTTTCGCCGTCGGCTAACCAGATAGCGCGTTCGCCGCTGTCGTTGAAACCGCGGAAGGCGACAAGGCCGTCGTTGTTCACTACGGGAGAGAACGCCTCGAAGCTGTCCACGCCGTTTTCGCCGGCCAGTGCATATTGTGCCCAGCCCTCGCTGTCGGCGACGAACAGGCCGCTACCGCTGGCGCTCAACTGGGCGACAAAGGCGACCTGGCCATGGTCGTTGAAGCCTACGCTGTTGTTGAAGTTCGAGAACGGACTGTCCGGATCCAGCTCGCTGTCTTCGACCAGTGTCTCGATCGTGCCGTCTTCATCGGCGATGATGATCTGGTTGGTATTGAACGAATTGATCGCCGCCTTGCCGGCAATCCGGCGATCGTTGTTCAGGCTCGGGGTGAAAAGAAAGGCATACGGGCTGTCGCTGTCGACTCCGGTCTCGGCTACGTGGATTTCGTCACCGCCTTCACTGTCCCAGCTGACCCAGGCATTTCCGCTGAAGCCGAATGCCGAACGGTAGCCCAGTGCTTGCTGATCATTGATCGCTACGGAACTCCAGCCCGACGCCCCGACCGGGGCATTGGTCAGATAAACCGTTTCGTCTTCGACCGGATCGTACATCAGGATGCCATCCTGGCTGGACTCGTTGCGTGTCCAGACGATTTGCCCTTCATCATTGATATCGACGTCGGTGTAGAGATCGCCATCACCTGAAGCGATATCGACGATTTCACCACCGTCGACCGTGCCCAGCCAGACGCCGGCGTTGAACTCGGGAGCGACGACATTGATGCTCATCGCCACCTGGCCCTGGTTGTTGAGGCTGGGAGTCTTGCTGGACCAGGATGAGCCGACGGGGATCTGGAAGGCACTGCCCGCGCCGGATCGCATCATCAATTCGGGTGCTTCATAGTCTGCTGCGTGGATCGATCCCCCTGCGCCTATGGCAACGGCAAGGGCGATGCTCTGAAATTTTTTCACTGGTAACTCCAATGGTTGTTGTGTTCTGACTCGACCGCCCATGATAGCGAGATGCCATCATGTGTTCCAGCCGCTCCAGACGTATCGCTGCGGAGCAAGCGGATGCCCGGCGATCTGCCGGAGCAGGCAAGGCGGTGGACTGATGGTTTTGATCAGCCCGGCGCCGGCGCCTTGCGTCTGAACAGGGCGCCGGGGGCCTTGATGAGCTCGTAGAGCAGGAGCGCCAGCACGATGCCCGCGCCGGTATAGACCAGCGAGGGGGCATCGACCGGAATGGCCGGAGTGAAATGTTCCCAGGCGCGCTGCGCGATGTCGCTTTCGGCATGTTGCATCATCACCAGGGGTTGCAGTAGCGGTGGCGCATGGGAGATCGCGTGGAAAGCCTGCTCGAGCTCATTCACGCGCAGGCCGAACTCGGCGACCGCCTCCTCGCGGTCGGCCACCCCCAGCCTTTGAAGCCACTCTCCGCGTTCTATCATTGACAGCGTCCGTCGGGCTTCGTCGAGGTGGCCACCCAGGCGTTGCAGGTAGGCCTGGGTGAAAGCGGGGGCCTGGCTCAATCCCATGCCGCCCCCTGCACCGCAACAGGCGCTACCCAGGTTATCGAATTTGCGTGCGATCCAGCCCATTCTTTTCATTCTTGCCCGTGCTGGCAGTCAAGTCCAGTCAGATCCGTGCATGCCCTGGCCTGATCCGCCGAGTTTCCCTGAACGCAGTCAGGAAGTTGACGCACATCACGTCCTGTGTCAGATTGTGGTAGATAGATTGCAATTGATCGGGGGTAATGTGAGCGCTATCAGTCAATACGATTATCGAAGTATTGTCGGACGTTCGTTCGGCAATTTCGTCGTAGTGCGCGAACTGGGGCGCGGGGCCATGGGGGTGGTCTTTGCCGGCTACCAGAAAACGCTCAAACGCCAGGTTGCCGTCAAGTTGCTGCCCAAGGCGCTCGCCGCCAGCGATTCTGCCCGCACGCAGTTTCGTGACGAGGCCGAAACCGTGGCGGTGCTGGATCATCCACACATCATTACGATATTCGACAGTGGTGAAGACGATGAATTCTTCTACCAGGTCATGCAACTGGTCGATGGCCCGGACCTGGGCGAGCTGCTTGCCCGGCTTCGCCGGCATCCGGTGCCTTCGCGTCGGCGCCTGCCACTGAACCATGCCATTCGTGTGATTCGTGAAGTACTCGACGGCCTGGAGTTTGCGCACGAGGAAGGCGTTGTTCACCAGGATCTCAAGCCGGCAAACATCCTGATCGACAATCGCCAGGGCCGCGCCCTGGTTGCCGATTTCGGTATTGCCAAGACCAAGCACATCGAATTCTTTGCGCGCGGCCTGGTGGTCGGAACTCCCAACTACCTGGCCCCGGAGCAGGCAGCGGCAAGAGAGACGGACCGACGAACCGATATCTATGCCGTCGGCGTCATTCTGTTCGAGCTCCTGGCCGGTTTCCTGCCGGTTCGAGACGAGTCGGGACGTGAGGCCTTACTGCGTAAAGTGCGCGATGCCGATTCCTTCTTTACACGCCGGCCTTGCGAGTGCAGCGGCGACATCGATCATGGGTTGGAGCAGATCATTCTAAAGGCGACGGCAGGCGACCCGACGGAACGCTTTCCCAGCGCCCGTGCATTCTCGCTGGCGCTCGAGCGCTGGCTCACGGCACGCACGGCCGAGGCAATGTAGTGAATACCAGGACGGCCAAGAGTATCGAGCCACTGCAGGCTGAATTGCTGGCACGGCGGATCAGTACGGCATATGCCAATGCCTGCAGCTACGGAAACGATCACCCGTTGACGCGCAGGGCCTGCGATCAGGCTCACGACTCACTGGGCGAGGCGCTGGAGCGTGTTCCGGTCATCACGCTGGTGTCGGATCGAGGATCATTGTTTGTGGAAAAGCACCCGGTAGGGAGTCGATTCAACGCCGGGCGCCTGTTGAAGATGTTCGCGGAAACGGAGATCGAGTCGGTCTCGTTCGAGGCAGGCATCATCCTGGCCGATTTTTGCCTGCTGATGCGCATCTTTTCGGACCCGTCGAATCATCCTGAAGTCACGGCTGCCGAAAAGGCCCTTTCCCGGCACAGCGTCGATTCGATTCGATTCAATCATATCGTTTATCGCAAGCTCACCTCCGACCAGAAGGTGGTCAGCAGGAACGCCGCCGGTGCGGCTGCCCACGGACCCAGTCGTTATGCCAGTGGGGTGGCCGAGCGGGTTCTTCATGAGCTTGATAGTTTCATGTCGCTGGGGCGCCTGGCCGCTGAGCCGGAGGTCGCCGGTGACGACCTGGCCCATTCGCTGACCGACGGGGACGAACCCGCACGCCTGAAGCTTATCGAGCATCTCCGGAACCTGGCGCAGGAAATCGAGCGCGGCGGCTCGGTCGGCGCTTCATCATTGTCGCCCGAAGACCTGTTCTTGGCGATGAATACGCTGAGACAGAGGGTGCGGCAATCGATCGCTTCCCGCCAGGACATGGAAACTGTGCTCTCGGAACAGGGAGAAGTAATCAGCGAGATCGACCAGTTGACCTACAGCACGCTGGTCTCGCTCGTTCGCGAAGAGTACTGTGGCAGCAACTACTCCGCCCGGCGTACCGCACAGGTCATCAATCGCATGCTGCCCGATCCGCGCGAGCTCAGAAGGCTGTTGCCGCAGCTCAAGCAGGCGCTGATCCAGGAAGGAATGTCACTCAAGGATTATGGGGAACTGATTCATCAATTGTCGACGGGGCTGCGTGGTGAACATCTCGTCCAGGCGCTGGAAGGAGGGGCAGAGAGCATTGGCATGGACGTCGATGAGATCGTCGATCGAATCCGGGATGATCCCGCCGAGGCAGCACGCCTGCTGGTGCTGGCTGCCGAACTCAGACAAGGCGTGGGCAAGGCATCGGAAGATCAGCTGTCGGCTGCATTTTCCGACTACATTGATCGTATTGGCAATCGACTGGCCAATGAAGATGGCCTGGATGCCCG
>SKXY01000256.1 GCA_007128175.1 Wenzhouxiangella sp.
GCCGACCAGGTTCAGCGCCCGGGCACGCTCGTTGGCAGCCCCGTTCGGTTCTACCAGCGCCAGGCTGCGACGCGCCAGACGCTCGGCCTCTTCATAACGTCCAAGCGACCGGTAGACACGAGCCAGAACCTGCAGTAGTTCGATTTGTACTTCTTCAGCCCCGGCAAGGGCATCGATGCGCAACACGCCCTGCTCGAGCAAATCGACAGCCAGCAGGTCCTCGCCGCGGGCTGTCGCCGGATCGGCATGATCGAACAAATCAATCAGAAATTCGCTGACCTGGCGGGTTTTCTCGACCTCGAGCTGGGCACGATCGCGCTCGAGCGTGGCCACTCGCGCCTGCCAGAGAGCACCCACCATGGCAGCACAGATCAAGACCACACCGGCGGTGGATGCGGCAACCGCGAGTCGATGTCGCCCGATGAAACGCAACACAAGGTATCGGCGTGTCCACGGCATCGCATGAACCGGCCGGCGCTGCAGAAACCGCTGGACATCGCTGATCAGTTCCGGAACGCTGGCGTAGCGTTCTTCGGGCACCTGCGCGCAGGCCTTGAGCACGATGGCCGCCAGCTCGGAATTGCGGTCACGGCATGCGGCCATTCGAGCACGAACCCCGGCAGGCGGCATCCTTCCCGGCCGCTCCCCGGTCAACATCCAGTACAGCAGGGCGCCCAGTGACCAGACGTCGGAGAGCGTCGACGCGGGGGATCCCGACCTCTGCTCGGGGGCGGAGAAAGCCGGTGTTACGGCACGCAGGCGTCCGTCGTTTTCCTCCTCATCGGCGATCAGCCGTGCGACGCCGAAGTCAAGCAACCTGACCCTCCCGTCATCCATGACCCGCACGTTGGCCGGCTTGATGTCCCCATGAACAACCTGCCGCTGATGGGCATGAGCAACAGCGGCGGCGATATCGATGAACCGCGACAGTGGTCGTTCATCATCCCGCTGCCTCGGTTCTTCCAGTGCGGCGAGGTCTTCTCCCGGCACCCATTCCATGGCCAGGTAGGCCTCGCCGTCGGGTGTCTGGCCGCCATCGATCAATCGGGCGATATTGGGATGATCCAGACGGGCCAGCATGCGGCGTTCAATCTGCAGGCGCTCGTTGAAGTCGGAGCGATTCAGCCGAATCAGCTTGATTGCCACGTTCATGTCGAAAGCGTCATCGGCACGTTCGGCCAGATAGACCGTGCCCATGCCACCCTCGCCGGCCGGCTCGACGATGCGCCAGGGTCCCATGCGCGTGCCGACTGGTAGCGAGACCGGCTGCTGGTCGGCAAAGTCATCGACCACCCGCTCGATTTCTCCCATCAAGGTCTTGAGAAAACGGGTGGGTGTGAGGCTGGCCTCCAGAAGGCGGGAGAGCACACGGGCCAGCCTGGGGCAACGCCTTTCAATCGACCGCATTTGTGCTTGGCGTTCCCCGGGTTCAAGCGAAAGCAGGTTCTCCAGGGCCTGGTCAATGGTCCGCCGGCGCCATGCTGTCAGTCGGGGAAACGTGGGATGGCGATCAGTCATGGTGAACAAATTACCCAGCTACAGGAATTCTGGCAACGTGAAATGACCTTATCTTGACAAAAATTGTCAATAACCGGCTGACGCACTTGCACCGGCGACCGCCAACCGACTTCGCCCCCAAAAAGGGCGCGGAAATTGCATATTCCCACCGGAGTCGCCGGCAGCCCGTCGCGACAAACAATCGAAAGTGATGGACCATGAACTTACCCGCTCCGACCAACCCGGAAGTCGACCTGCTACTGGCCGTCATCCAGGAACTGTCCATGGCGCGCAGCCAGGCCGGGATCCAGGAACTGGTCGCTGGTGCCGCCCGTCAAGTCGCCCAAGCCGATGGCGCCAGCTTCGTTCTGAGGGACGGTGAGTTCTGCCACTACGTGGAAGAAGATGCCGTGACACCACTATGGCGCGGCAAGCGCTTTCCCATGGCGCAATGCGTCAGCGGGTGGGTCATGTACAACCGGGAGCCGGCGATCATCGCCGACATTCACCGCGATGACCGGGTGCTGACCGAGGCCTACCAACCCACCTTCGTTCAGAGCATGGCCATGGTGCCCATCCGCAGCGGGGATCCGATCGGTGCCATCGGGTTCTACTGGGCCAGACACCATGAAGCCGGCGACCGGGAACTGAGACTGTTTACCATTCTCGCCAATGCCGCGTCACTGGCCATGGAAAGACTGCGAGTGCTGGAGGATCTGGAACGGTTCGAATCGGATCACCCTCAGGATACCGGTCATCAGAGCGGTCTCGGAAACATGGTGCGCATTTGCTCGTGGACAGGACGCCTCGATGTCGATGGCCAGTGGATCGGTATCGACGAATACCTGAAACGCACTTTCGGCATCCGGGTCAGCCACGCCATGTCCCCCGAGGCCGCAGAATCCATCGGTCACCTGCTGCCCCCCCCCGACCAACACTCCGACAACTGACTTCAGCGCAATTGGCTGTCCTTGCTGGCACGACGGTTGTAACCGCTGATGTCGCTGGCCGCCTCGCGGTCGGCCTCTTCCTGGCAGGCCACACACAATCGAACCCCGGGCAAGGCTTCGCGGCGTGCCTCCGGAATCCCCTCGCCGCACTCGACGCAGTGGCTGCGGCTTTCCCCCTGCGGCAACCGGCTGCGCACGCGCGCCAAACCGTCCTCGACCGTGCTGTCGATCTGCTCGGTCACCGCGTCGTCCTTTGCCCAGCCTCCGGCCATGGCCAGCCTCGTCGTAAACGGATTGCCAAGATTGATGATACCGTGCCAGTCCTATGGGTTCACGCCAGGTAATCATGCCCCTTCGAGAGATGAATCCAGCGGCCGATAGAGCGGCGCCAGCCAGCCACTGACGTTGAGCCGGTCAACCCTCCAGCAGTTGCCGTACCCGTTCTTCCAGTTCACTGTCTAGCGGTGTAGTGCGGGAATCGAATCGCTCGACGACGTGACCGTCCCGGTCGATCAGGTACTTGGTGAAATTCCAGCCTGGCGGCGCGGTCGCTTCATTGAGTGCCTGGAACAGATCGTTTGCCGCATCGCCGCTGACCGAGGTGGTCGCGAACATCGGGAAGGTCACCCCGTAATTGATGTAGCAGACCTCGGCGGTGTCTTCCTCGTCTGCCATCTCCTGGCGAAAGTCGTCGGACGGGAACCCAAGTACCACCAGACCCTGGTCGCGGTACTTCTGGTAAAGCGCTTCCAGGCCCTCGAACTGCGAGGTAAAGCCGCAGCGACTGGCGGTATTGACCACCAGGATGACCTGCCCGGAGTATGCTTCGCACAGATTGATCTCCTGCGAACTGGCGAGGCGGCGGTGATCATGGTCAAGCAGATTGTTGCACGCCGCCCACACCCCCCCGGAAACCATTGGCAGCAACAGAAGTAATACGAATGTGCGAATTGTCATATCCAAAGACCCGGAACAGCACTTGATAGTGCCTCTTATGAAACGGCATTGCCGATGACGAACAAGTGAAGCGGACAGTCCCGGGCGGGTTGCCCCCGACCGGCAGGTTGCGCCTACAGTCCATCGACCTGTTGCCGAACCCGCTGCAGCCGCTCTTCGGCCGACGGATGGGTCGCGAAGAACTGCTGCATGCGTCCGGGGTCGGTGTCGCGCATGTCGATGAATCGCTCCAGCAGGGCAACCATGCCATTGGCATCGTAGCCGGCATCGTGCATGAAGCGCACACCGAGTTCGTCGGCTCCGAATTCCTGGGACTGGGAGAACTGCGAGATGGCGCCGCCGGCCACGATCTGAGCGACGATCTCGCTGATCACTCCCGGATCCTCACCCAGCACGGCACCGGCGATGATGGCCAGTCCGTACTGCTGGGTCATGCGCTGCGTGCCATGTCGGGCCACACCGTGCCCGATTTCGTGGCCGATCACTGCCGCAACCTCCTCATCACTGACCTGCTCGATCAGACCCGAGTGAACGTAAACCAGCCCGCCGGGCACGTTGAACGCATTGATCGATTCGTCCTCGACCACGTAGAACCGCCAGGGCAGATCGGCCTTGCGCGTCTCGGCGACAATGCGCTGGCCCATCTCGGTGATCATGGGATCTTTGTAGGGATCAAGTTCCTCGGCCAGCTCCGCCTCGAACTGCTCACCCAACTCCCACTCTTCCTCGACCGAAATCAGGTTGATACCGCTGGTTCCCAGCGCGGCACAGCCAGCCACAAGCAAACCGACATGAAGCAGCAACAGCAACCGCATGAGCAGCCCCGATTCCCTTTGAAACACAGACCTGTTCATTACCGCGTCTCCCGTCGCGCTCCGTGCACCCCGAACCTACTCCCATGCAATCGCCAGGGCAAGCCGTGGCGAAAGGATTCAACTCGCCAGTCTGGCCCTGATGGCTCTCTCAACCGATTGCCACACCATGGCAATCACCCCCAGCAGGATGCAGACACCGAGCAGCATGGTCCATGGCGCATCCAGCACATGAAGCGCCAGTAAGCTGATCAGGCACCACAGGCCGGGAATGATGAATGCAAGCCACCGCCAGGCACCGTCAAGCATGAGCACAACCACACCAATGGTCGCTACTGCGGTCGGATCGGGATGAATCCCGAAGGTTTCGGCCTGGAACCAGCCGTAACCGGCCAGCGGCGCAATCCATGGATAGAGCAACAATCCTGCCACCGCCAGCGCCAGGCCGACCCACCCCGACATTCCCGCCGGCCTTCCGGCCGCCGCCAGGCAACGCCCGGTCAGGGCGATCAGGGCCAGGAGTGCCGCCTGAGCCAGGAACCCCCAACCAAAATACTCGCCGGCCCAACTCAACTGAGTGTAGTGCTGGATCAGGAAAGTCACGCCGACCCACCCCCAGACAACAGCCAGCAACAGGCAGGCGGCCCGGCCGCGACCGAACAGCGCAAGCAGCAAGGTGACCAAACCAATTGCAACGGTCAGCAGGTGCAGCGGCCAGAAGGCCTCACCCACCCGCTCGATCAATCGAAAATAGACATCCGCGGTAAACGGAATAAAATCGGCGACGCGGTAACTCGACCAGTCCTCGATCACAGCGACTCGACATGCTCGATCATGCGCTGACGAAGCTCGGGGGTCGGCATCGGCCCGGTGCCGGCGCGCATGTTCTCGTGCATGTGCTCGACGCTGGAGGTCGCCGGAATGGCGCAGGTCACGGCCGGATGGCTGACCAGGTACTTGAGCAGGAAGTCCGCCCAGCCCTGGCAGTCGAACTCATCGACCGCCCAGTCCGGCACACTGTGGCGGGCTTTCAAATCGCGAATCAGCGGACCGGCATCGTAAGGACGGTTGGCGATCACCGCGATGTTCTTTTCCTCGGCCAGCGGCAACAGGCGTTCCTCGACCCGGCGATGGGTGATGTTGTAGGTCAGTTGCACGAAGTCGAGGTCGTGGTTTTCCATGATGCGTTCGAACTGATCGTGCCGGCGACCGCTGGAGGTGGTGATGCCGACGTAGCGGATCTCGCCGTCGGCCTTCATCTGCTGCAATTTCTCCAGGTGCGCTTCCCAGGCGACCAGGTTGTGGACCTGCATCAGATCGAAGGTCTCGATCCCCCACAGCTGTTCCTGTTCCTCGACCTGCTCGCGCGTCTTGCCCTCGTCTTCGGTCCAGACCTTTTCGGCCGAGAACAGACCGTCGGGATAACCCAGCCGGTCGAGCGCAAAACCCATGACGGCCGCGGCTGAACCATACATGGGCGAACAATCGACCATGCCGCCACCGTGTTCGAAGAATGCCTCGAGCACACGGGTGCGATCCAGGCGCAACTGCTCGTCATCGCCGACGTTGAAGGTCCGCCAGGTGCCCATGCCAATCACCGGGATCTGCTCGCCGGAGGCGGGAATGGCCTTTTTCTTCATGCCGCTCGATGCGGCAAGTGCTGCATGTGGCGCCAGCGCGGCGCCGGCCGTGCCTGCAGCCAGCAGTTTCATCAATTGACGTCGGGTGAACTTGCTCATGGCTTCGCTCCTCGATGGTCTGGACTGTTGACAGGGTCTGGCACAAGCCGTTCAGGCCGCATCAAGGCAGTGGCCAGCACCAGCACGAAGCAGGCCAGCACGAAGACCTTGTTGACGAACCAGTTCGTGCGCCAGATTGACCAGTCCGGTTCGGCCAGAAAAAAGCTGAACATCGTCACGATGATGATGATCTCGATGACCGACATGGCGATGGCCAGCCAGCGCGTGTAGGCCGGCCGGGCCAGCAGTGCCCAGCCCAGCCAGACATGGGCCACCGGCCAGAGATCCCAGAAGATGTAGGTCGTCAGCGGCACGCCCTCGACCAGGGCGAAGGCGACAGGAAAGACATACTTGATGAACACCGACCAGGCCGCCAGGATGAACAGCAGGTGGGCGAGAAACACGATCCAATTCGATCGCGGTGGCGGCAATGCCGAAGTCATGACCCGATTCTGGCGATCGGGCGACTGCCATGTCAAGAGCTCACGGCCAAGGCTGATCAACCAGTCTGGCACGCTTGCCCAGACTGCGCGGCAAGGTTCCGAAATCCAGCACCCGGACACTGACCGGCACATCAAGCCGAGACTGCACCGTGCGACGCACCTGCATGGCGAAATCGCCCGGTGCCCCGGCTTTGGCTTCGACCTCAAGGTGCAATTGCTCCTGCTCACGCTCTGGGGCGACGACTCGAAACGTACCGACTGCGGCATCGACCTTAAGCAGGGCAGTCTCGATATCATTCGGCGCCAGCGCACGACCGGCATAGATCCGGATGTCGCTGGCTCTGACCACCCGGGTCACCCGTGGCGAGGTGCGCCCGCACGAACAGGGAGTCGCATCCACTGCGACCCGATCACCGGTGCGATACCGAAGTCTGGGGCTGGCCTCATGGAGCAGCGTGGTAAGTACCAACTCGCCCGACGTCCCTGGCGTCAGCGGCAAGCCGTCGTCCGGTTCCATCAATTCGAAGAGGAAAGCATCGGCATACAGGTGCAGGCCGCATCGCTCGCTGCAGGCGTGCGCAACTCCAGGTCCCAGAACCTCGCTCAGGCCGTAGGTATCGTGTGCGCGGATCTGCAGGCCATGTTCAATACGCTGGCGCAGGGCCGGGCTCCAGCCGTCACCACCGAATATTCCTGCCTGCAGCTCGGGGGGGCGACGAGCCGGGTCACTTTCCACCGCTTCGGTCACAGCCAGTGCCAGCCCCGGTGTGGATAGCAGCACCTGCGCACGGTGCTCGCGCATCAGCTCAATGTGCTCGTCAACCGAGGGGGTCGACGAGGCCGGCAGGACGGTTGCTCCAGCGGGGCCCAGCCCGGTCTCAAAGCCCATGCCGCCTGTGAACAAGCCGTATCCATAGGCGTTGTGCACCCGAGTGCCGGTGCCGATACCAGTTGCGGCGAGGTTGCGCTGGATCAGCCGGCCCCAGGTATCGAGATCATCGGCGGTGTATCCCATCGGGGTACGGGCCCCGGTCGTTCCCGAGGACGTATGCCAGCGACGAACCCGATTCAGCGGGACTGCCAGCACACCCTCAATGCCATCGACGGCTCTCAGATCTCCTTTCGAGGTCATGGGCAGATGCGCCAGATCAGCCAATCCGAAAGGCTGGTAGCGAGCCGCCTCCTTGCTGGCACTGAACCCCAGGATCGTACTCAGGCGCTCACCATACAGCGGGCTGCGATGAGCCCGCTGCAGGGTGATGCGCAAGCGCTTTTCCTGGAGTGCCTTGAGTGCGTCTCCGTCAAGACACTCGACCTCGTCGAGGATGCGCGAACTCAGTGCGGTCAATTCAGGCACTTCCGCGAGGCAGCGCCCGATCCAGCGCCTGGTAGAGGTCGTCGATGATGTCGGGGTCGAACCCTCCGTAGGGCTTACCGTCTGCGCTCGGCTTGCGCTGGGCAAACTCCACGAAGAATCCCTGCTCGGTGGGCTGCGTGAACATCTGATTAAGTTCGGCACCATTAGGGTCATGATAGGTCAGTACGTCAGTCATCCAGGGCACATTCTTCGCGGACAACTGCTTGTGCACCGCATGCATGTCGGCCTCCTTGTTGACGTGCAGCGCCACATGTTGGAGCGTATGTGTCGCGGCCCGATCGTCCATGGCGACATTGGCCAGTGAGCGATCAATGGGTGATTGAGGCACATCCGACACCGACAACCCGACCATATCTTCCCAAGGATGACCTTCCTTGCCCCCTCGAATCAACGCCAGGTGCCGAGCCGGATAGCGACGAGTATTCCATTCGCCGTGGAACTCAAAGCCCTTCGCTTGCCAGTAGTCGAGAAACCGATCAGCATGCTGCCATGGCGTGATGAAAGTCAGATGGTCGATCTTGTCGATCTCGTCCATACCGGACAACTGTTCGATCAGACCGTGGTAGAGCGGGTAGTCGGATGGATCAAGGTCGATGCGCTCAAACGCACCGACCAGTGCATCGGGAAAATGCTTCATGTCTGTCCCTCGTTATCGTTGTTGGTTATTCCCGGATCCAGCTCGATCCGGGCAGCTACTGTGCCGCGCTCCCCACTTCAATCCGGCGACACCAGCCGTTATAACGTAGTGCCTTAAGGGATCATGCCAGGCGCCAGGACAAATGAAGTCGGCTTGCAAGTGACCGAACCCGGCTTCCTCGAACCGGTCGGCCGACGGTGCGCTGTGCTGGTGCTGATGCTGACCCAGCCGACTTGGTCAGCCGGGCATTGGCCACGGGCCAGAGGTTCCAGAAGATGCAGGTCGTCAGTGACAATCGCTCGCATCAGAACGGCGGCGGTACCCTGACCCGACCTTCCATCAGCACACGCGCGCTGCGGCTCATGCTGACCTTGTCGGCCAGCCACTGCCCATCGGTCTCGGCCACCTCGGCCCCAACCTTCAACGTGCCTGACGGATGACCGAAGCGGACCTGGTCGCGTTCGCCGCCCCCGGCGGCCAGGTTGACCAGGGTGCCGGGGATGGCCGCGGCGGTGGCGATGGCCACCGCGGCCGTGCCCATCATGGCGTGGTGCAGCTTGCCCATGGACATGGCGCGAACGTTGAAATCGATGGCTTCGGCCGCGATTGTCTTGCCGCTGGAGGCGACGTAGCCGGTCGACGGTGAAACCCAGGCGATCTTGGGGGTGTGCTGGCGCTGTTCGGCCTCGGCCACATCATCGATCAGCCCCATGGCCACCGCGCCGTAAGCGCGCAGTGTTTCCAGGCGTTCGAGCAGACCTGGATGGTCGTTGATGGCGGGTTGCAACTCGGTGCCGTCGAAGCCGATGTCGGCGGCGTTGACGAAGATGGTGGGAATGCCGGCGCTGATGAAGCTGGCTTTCAACTTGCCGAAACCGGGAGCTTCGAACTCATCGACCACATTGCCGGTGGGCAGCACCGGCTCATCGCCAGTCGGGGCAATGAAGTCGATCTTGACCTCGGCGGCCGGAAAGGTCACGCCGTCGAGCTCGAAATCACCAGTCTCCTGAACCTCGCCGTTGGTGACGGGAATATGGGCGACGATAGTCTTTTCGATATTGGCCTGCCAGATTCGCACCGTGCACACGCCGTGGTCGGGAATACGTGCGGCATCCACCAGGCCGTTGCTGATGGCAAACGCACCCACCGCGGCGGTGAGATTGCCGCAATTACCCGACCAGTCGATGACCGGCTTGTCGATGGCCACCTGGCCGAACAGGTAGTCGACATCGTGATCGGGCTTGTCGGACTTCGACAGGATCACCGTTTTCGATGTACTCGAAGTTGCCCCGCCCATGCCGTCGGTGTGCTTGCCGTACGGGTCGGGCGAACCAATCACCCGCAGCAACAGGGCATCACGTGCCGGACCGGGGTTCCGCACCTCTTCGGGCAGGTCATCGAGGCGAAAGAACACGCCCTTGCTGGTGCCACCGCGCATGTAGGTGGCGGGAATGCGGATCTGTGGTCGATGACTCATCGCGTTGTCGTTCTCCAACCGGCATCTGCCGGACTGCTGTCAGAATCCGGCAAGGATAACCAATCGGGCCCGCGGCAATCAGACTCTTCGATGTCTTGCCGGGAACCATCGCCAATGAAGGTTCCCGGCATCGGGCCGGCGTACTGTCACCGATCGACGCAGATCAAGTGGGCCGTGACCGAACCGGTGAACGGCTCGGCGCCGCAGCCGACCTGAACGCCGACCCGACACTTGTTGCAATAGCGGATGAAGGCGAACCTGGGATCCGGTGGCGACGTGGTCGAAAAACTGATGCCGGTAATGATGATCGAGGTCGACGACGCGCGGGCGGTCGCACTCATGAGTTTCTTGCCGGAGGGGCAATCGGCATAGAAGCTGCCGCACTGATTGACCTCCAGGCTGAAGCTGTTGCTGACCTGCAGCCATTCGTAGCCGCTGAGTCCGGGTTCGCCCTGAGGCCCTTCCGGGCCCATATCTCCCTGGGGTCCTTCCGGGCCGGTTGCGCCCTGGGGGCCGGTCTGGCCCTGCGGGCCTTGCGGTCCCGTATCACCCTGCGGGCCTTGCGGTCCCGTATCGCCCTGTGGGCCCTGTGGTCCCGTTTCGCCCTGAGGTCCTTCCGGGCCCATCTCGCCCTGAGGCCCTTCCGGACCCATCTCGCCCTGAGGCCCTTCCGGACCCATCTCGCCCTCAGGCCCTTCCGGACCCATCTCGCCCTGAGGTCCTTCCGGACCAGTTTCACCCTGCGGGCCTTGCGGACCTTCCGGCCCCGTTTCGCCCTGCGGCCCTTCCGGTCCAATTTCGCCCTCGGGGCCCTGTGGACCCTCGGGCCCGGTTTCACCTTGTGGGCCCTGAGGCCCTTCGGGCCCTTCCGGACCTTCGACCGTGCCCGGCGGGCAATTGCCCAGGACGCCGGTCGCCAGGTTGTAGCAGACCGGGGCCTCGTCCTGTTCTTCGCTGGCGGCTATACCGGGGAGAATGATCTGTCCGCTATCGGTGACGCGCAGGTGAGTCTCGTTGCCAGCGGCATCGGTGATGACGACACTGTTGCCCGGCCCGGGTCGAAGCTCGATGTCGTTGGCGAATGCGCTGGCCATGGCCAGCAGCAGAATGGTTGGAAGCAGTGCTTTCATCGGATGATTCTCCTCGGATTGTTCTGGATTCGTGCAACCGCTGGTGGAGGCAGGCCCATGACCCGGCAATTTCACGAGCGGCGCCGCAGGGAAGGTTCAATCCGCCCCTCTCGACCTGTTAATGCCGCATTCAGGCGGAAAGAGTCTCACCCGGGAGGCATTCGGATGCTGAACAGCTGGTTGTTCAGGGATCAGCCGGAAGACAGGAACGAGTGGCCGAAGAAGCGAAGCCCGGACAAAGTCAGACTCATGGCAAACTGACCGCTGCGGGAAAAATCAGGAGTTCGTGCAATGCTGAACGCACTGGAAAAACTGGCAAGGAGATGGGCTGCTTACGTGAGCCGGGACTCGGCATCCATCGTCTGGAGTCTGATCCTGGCGATCAATGGCCTTGTATGGGTCGCCATTGGTTTCCTGATGATCGAGAGCATCATTGTGGGCTTGATGGGGTTGATGGTGATGAACGGCGCATTCTTTTTGTTTGAACGCAACGGATTTGTCCAGCTTCTGAAGGATGCCCCCGGCAAGGATTCGGGCGCGGGCAAGGGCGCGACGAGCTGACCCCGGGGCAGAGTGCCCCGGGGTCACCAGAAAGTCGTCAGGCCGCGGCCGATTCCTCCAGGAAATCCTGGGCGAAGCGCTGCAGCACGCCGCCGGCCTCGTAGACCGAGACTTCCTCGGCGGTGTCGAGGCGGCAGGTCACCGGCACCTCGATCGTCTCACCGTTGTCGCGCTGGATGATGAGCGTCAGCTTCGCACCGGGTTCGAGACTGCCCTTGACGCCGAAGATCTCGGTGCCGTCGATGCCCAGGGTCTTGCGGGTGGTGCCCTCCTCGAACTCCAGCGGCAAAACACCCATGCCGATCAGGTTGGTGCGATGGATGCGCTCGAAGCCTTCGGCGACGATGGCCTCGACGCCGGCCAGCCGAACCCCCTTGGCCGCCCAGTCGCGCGACGAACCCTGGCCGTAGTCGGCCCCGGCGATGATGATCAGCGGCTGCTTACGTTCCATGTAGATCTCGATCGCATCCCACATGCGCATGACCTTGCCCTCGGGCTCCAGGCGGGTCAGCGAACCCTGCTTGACCTCGCCGTCGGCCACGGCCATCTCGTTGATCAGCTTCGGGTTCGCGAAGGTGGCGCGCTGGGCAGTGAGGTGGTCGCCGCGGTGGGTGGCGTAGGAATTGAAGTCTTCCTCGGGCAGGCCCATTTTCGCCAGGTATTCGCCGGCCGCACTGTTGGGCAGGATGGCGTTGGACGGTGAGAGATGGTCGGTGGTGATGTTGTCACCCAGCACGGCCAGCGGACGCATGCCGGTGAGCGTGCGTTCGGCCGCCAGCGCGCCTTCCCAGTACGGCGGGCGGCGGATGTAGGTGCTCTCCTCTCGCCAGTCATACAGCGGGCTGACCTTCTTGATGCGCTTGTACTGCTGGCCGAACATCGGCTCGTAGACCCGGCGGAAGTGCTCGGGCTTGACGCTGCGCTCGACGATGGCGTCGATTTCCTCGTCACTGGGCCACAGATCCTTGAGCGTGACCGGGTTGCCGTCGGCATCAAGGCCTAGCGCATCCTTTTCGATATCGAAGCGCACCGAGCCGGCAATCGCATAGGCGACCACCAGCGCAGGCGAAGCCAGGAAGGACTGCTTGGCGTAGGGGTGGATGCGGCCGTCGAAGTTGCGGTTGCCCGACAGCACGGCCACGGAATAGAGATCGCGGTCAATGATTTCCTGCTGGATCTTCGGATCCAGCGCACCGCTCATGCCGTTGCAGGTGGTGCAGGCAAAGGCGACGATGCCGAAGCCAAGATCTTCCAGCTCCTCGAGCAGGCCGGCTTCTTCCAGGTACAGGCGAACGGCCATGGAGCCGGGTGCGAACGAGGACTTCACCCAGGGCTTGCGGGTCAGGCCCAGCTCGTTGGCCTTCTTCGCCAGCAGCCCGGCGGCAATCACGTTGCGCGGGTTGGAGGTGTTGGTGCACGAGGTGATCGCGGCGATGATCACCGCACCGTCGGGCATCGAGCCGTCCGCGGGCATCTCGTAGGGGGCGGAAATGCCCTGCTCGGACAGGTCGGCGGTGGACACGCGCTTGTGCGGGTTGGACGGCCCGGCCATGTTGCGGCCGACCGAGGACAGGTCGAACTCGAGCACGCGCTCGTACTCGGCCGTGGTGATGTCATCGGCCCAGATCCCGGTGTGCTTCGCATAGTCCTCGACCAGCTTGACGTGCGCATCGTCACGACCGGTGAGCTTGAGGTAGTCGATGGTCTGCTCGTCGATATGGAACATTGCCGCCGAGGCGCCGAATTCCGGCGTCATGTTGGAGATGGTGGCACGATCACCCACGGTGAGCTCGGCCGCACCTTCGCCGAAGAACTCCAGCCAGGCCGAGACCACTTTCTCTTTGCGCAGGAATTCGGTCAGCGCCAGCACGATGTCTGTCGCGGTGATGCCGGGCTGCGGCTTGCCGGTGAGCTTGACCCCGACGATATCGGGCAGGCGCAGGTAGGAGGCGCGGCCGAGCATCACGTTCTCGGCTTCCAGGCCGCCCACACCGATGGCGATCACGCCCAGGGCGCACACGTGCGGGGTGTGCGAGTCGGTGCCGACCAGGGTGTCGGGGAAAACGACGCCGTCACGCACCTCGGCCACCGTGCACATCCGCTCCAGGTTGATCTGGTGCATGATGCCGTTGCCCGGCGGGATCACGTCGACGTTGTCGAAGGCTTCCTTCGTCCAGTTGATGAAGTGGAAGCGGTCGGCATTGCGGCGCTCCTCGATCGCGCGGTTCTTCTCGAACGCGTCCTTTTCGAACCCGGCATGCTCGACGGCCAGCGAGTGGTCGACGATGAGCTGGGTGGGCACCACCGGATTAACCTGGGCCGGGTCGCCGCCCTTCTCGGCAATGGCGTCGCGCAGCCCGGCCAGATCGACCAGGGCGGTCTGACCGAGGATGTCATGACAGACCACGCGCGCCGGATACCAGGGGAAATCCAGATCGCGCTTGCGCTCGATGATCTGCTTGAGCGAGTCGGTCAAGCGCTCGGGAGCACAGCGACGCACCAGGTTCTCGGCCAGCACGCGCGAGACGTAGGGCAGCTTCGCCCAGGCGCCGGGAGCGATGTCCTCGACGGCAGCACGGGTGTCGAAAAAATCCAGCTCGGTGCCGGGCAGGCGTTTGCGGTAGTTGGTGTTCATGGCATCGGCGCGTCAGATTGAGGCAGCCGATTATGATAACGCGGGAGACCATGAAAGTCTGTCGTCCGGGAATCGCCGCAGGCGATGTCCGGGACCCCGCATGTCGGGAATCTGTACGGCCCGACGACCGGGTTCCCCGCCGTGCCCGCTTGACCGTGCCAGGCCCCGGACAATCGCTACGCGATATCCGGGGCGACAATGTTGACGCTTGCGTTGTTGAAGCTTCTCTCGAGCCCTGATCATTGACATCCTCAAGCCATTGCCATGCCAACGGCACGGCGTTAGCATTCCCGCTCCACCGCTCCAACGTCGCCGCCATGCTCGAAATCTTCATCCCGGCCTTCGTGATGCTGTTCGTCACGATCGATCCGGTCAGCATCATCCCGATCTTCGTATCGCTGACCGCCGGGGCAACGCGTGGGCAGAAAATCCGCATGGCGCTGATGGGCTGCCTTATCGCGGCACTGCTGTTGATCATCTTCGGGGTCATCGGCGAACGCCTGCTCGACAACTTCGGCATCACCCTCCCGGCATTTCGCATTGCCGGCGGTGTATTGCTGTTTCTGATTGCTTTGGAAATGCTGTTCTCGCGGCGCAACGACCGCAAGTCGAAATCAGCCGAGGAAATCCACGATCACTACGAGCCCGAAGACATCTCGGTGTTTCCGCTGGCCATCCCGCTGCTGTGCGGACCGGGCGCCATCGCTTCGATCATGCTGCTGACCGCCGCCCAAGCCGGCAACCTTGCCGGGCAGGCCGTGGTCATGGGCGCCGGCGTCGCGGTCATGGCCATCGGCGCTGTGCTGCTGGTCACAGCCGCTCGCTTCGACCACTTCATCCCCGAGACTATCAGCAACATCATTACCCGGCTGCTGGGCATGCTGCTGGCCGCACTGGCCATTCAGTTCATCCTCGACGGCCTGCTGGCTGCGCTGCCAATCGGCTGACCGGCCTGTCGACGGCCCACCATGCTTGGCTGGCCGCCCGTCTCATGCTAGATTTGCGGGTTTTGTTCACCGGCCCGAGAAGGCACGACAGGAAAGCCTCATGCGCATCGGCACCACACTTACCAATTACATCATCCAGAACCAGCGCCACATCGAGGGAGCGACCGGGGAGTTCACCGGTCTGCTCAACGACATCGCCGTGGCTTGCAAGAAGATCGCGGACCTGGTCAACAAGGGCGCGCTGGTCAACGTGCTCGGCGCCACAGACTCGGAGAATGTGCAGGGCGAGACGCAGAAAAAACTCGACGTCATCTCCAACGAGCTGATGATCGAGGCGCTGCGCCATAACGGCCATATTGCCGCACTGGCCTCGGAGGAAATGGACTCGGTCTACCATTTGCCGGCCGAGGCCAAACGCGGCAGATACCTGCTTCTGTGTGATCCGCTCGACGGCTCATCCAATATCGACGTCAACGTCTCCGTGGGCACCATATTTTCCATTCTCAAGGCTCCCGAGGGCGTCGCCAACCCTACCGAGCAGGACTTTCTTCGCCCAGGTACCGAGCAGGTCGCCGCCGGCTACTGCCTGTACGGCCCCTCGACCATGCTGGTGCTGACCACCGGCCGTGGCGTGAGCATGTTCACGCTCGACCGAGACATCGGGGAGTTCCTGCTGACCCGGAAGAATGTCGAGATCCCGGCCGAGACGAAGGAGTTCGCAATCAATGTCTCCTACCAGCGTTTCTGGGATGAACCGGTTCACCGCTACATCGACGAATGCCTGCAGGGTGCCAACGGCCCGCGCGGCAAGAACTTCAACATGCGCTGGGTTGCCTCCATGGTGGCGGAAGTCCACCGCATCCTCACCCGCGGCGGGATTTTTCTCTATCCCTGCAACAGCCAACTCAGGGGCGCCGGAAAGGCCGGCAAGCTGCGCCTGATGTACGAGGCCAACCCGATGGCCTTGATCGTCGAGCAGGCCGGCGGAGCGGCGACGACCGGAGATCAGCGCATCCTCGCGGTTCAACCCGACGAAATCCACCAACGCGTCCCCGTGGTACTGGGCTCACGCGAAGAGGTCGAACGGATCGAAAGTTACCACCGCGGTTGCGATGACTGATCGTCGGCCCGGACGGGTCAGCCCCCGCTGATTCGTTGGTCAGATTTCGGCAGCCTCGGCAGTGACCCGATCAGCTCGACCAGGCGCGCGCTCTCCGCTCTCAACTCCGGCAGATCATTGACTGCGGATCGGCGACGCCCAGCTGCAACCTGGTCGCACAGTTGTTGCGCTATGCGGTGAACGCGACTGTGGTGTCGCTTCAACTCCCGCACTGATGCACTTGCTCCCGTCCCTCGACGAGCCAGCGTGGTCAACCACAAGCCCAGAGCGCAACGCTCCGGGTCGAGTTCCGGCCCGCCCTCGGGGCACTGACCGGCACGAACAGTCAGCTCGACCTGCTCCAGCCACCGCAGGTGACCTGCAGCCAGCTCCCTGGCACGGTCCATCGCCAACTCAAGGGCCTGATCATTGATTCGCTTCCAGGGGCGATCACGTCGCCACCGATAAAGCCAGTCGGGAACTTCGGCAGCCGACATCGGACGTGCAAACACATAGCCCTGCCCCAGCCGACACCCCATCCCGGTCAGTGCTGCAGCATGCTGGACCGTCTCCACCCCCTCGGCGATCAGCTCCATGTCAAAGGCCCGCGCCATGCCCAGTACGCTTTGCACGATACTGTAATCCTCGTAGTCGGTCAGCATATCGCGCACGAAGGATCGGTCAATCTTCAGGATGTCGATGGGCAGCCAGCGCAGGTGCGCCAGCGAAGAGTAGCCGACCCCGAAGTCATCCAGCGACACCCGAACACCGAGCGCACGCACTTTCTCGAGGACGGCCACCGCCGCATCCAGGTCGGTCACCGCCGCGGTTTCCAGTATCTCGATCTCCAGATCCGTCGGTGCGACACCTGGATGCCGGTCAAGACCCTTCCGCAAACCATCGACGAACCCCTTCCGCAGCAGGTTCTGCCCACTGACGTTTATGCTGACGGCGAAATGCATGCCCTGCTCGCTCCAGCGCTGGGATTGCGCCAGTGCTTCGTCGAGGACATACCAGCCGAAGCGTTCCTCGAGATCGGAATGCTCGATCAATCGCAGGAAATCCGACGGCGGCAGCATGCCTCGATCCGGGTCGCACCAGCGCACCAGCGCCTCGAGACCGACCACATCACCTGTTTCCATGTTGACCTTGGGCTGGTAGTGAAGCTGGAACTCGCCGGCCGAAAGCGCCCGGGTAACATGCCGCAACTGCCGGGCACGTTCTTCGGACTTGCGCTGCAGGTCGGTATCGAACAGGCAGTAACGGTTTCGCCCCATGTCCTTGGCCCGATACATGGCCTGATCGGCATGTCGCAGCAAGGTGTCAGCATCACCGGCATCGGCCGGGTAACGTGTCACACCGATGCTTGCCGACACCTTCAACTCCAGCCCATCGACCACGATGGCCTCCCTGGCGACCCGCAGAATCCGTTGCAGCGTGAGGTCCAGACGTTCCTGTCCCCCCACATCGGCCAGCAGGATGACGAACTCGTCACCGCCGATTCGGGCCACCGTGTCGGAACGACGCACCGCCTCGCCCAGCCGTCGGCCAATTTCGACCAGCACCTTGTCACCAATGGCATGGCCGTGCGTGTCGTTGATCGGCTTGAACTCGTCGAGATCCAGATAGCACACGGCGAATGATGCCCCCTGCCGTGCAGCTCGATCAATCGTGCGTCGCAGCAGGTCGACGAGCATGCGCCGGTTGGGCAAGCTGGTCAGCAGATCGTAGTTGGCCACGCGATGCAACTCGGCTTCGTGGCGCTTGCGGTGGGTGACATCAATGCAGCTGGCCAGCACGCACTCTCGCCCCTTGAGCGTCAGAGGTGAAAGCCTCACCTGCTGCCAGAACACCTCGCCGTCACGACGCCGGGCGGGCCAGTCCATGGTCTGTGTCTCACCTGCGGCTGCCCGGCGGATCAGCGCCAGCGCCTCGTCCCAGGAATGCGGCGGGTCGATCCACAGGTCGCCCTGATGTTGCCTCAATTCCTCTGTCGAACGGTAACCGAAAGCTTCCCAGCCCTCATGGTTGGCGTCGAGGATCTCGCCACTGTGGGCATCGTGAATCAGCATGCCGATCGGGGATTGCTCGAAGATCGTTCGGAACCGCGCCTGGGCCTCGCGCAACTCGCGCTCGGCCTGGCGCAAATGGGTAATATCCTGCAACGCACCGAACAGGGCTGTAATCCGATCATGTTCGCTCCGAGGTTCACACAACGCCCGAACCAGGATGTCGCGGCCGGCGGCAGTGGTCATCGACAATTCCAGGTCATAAGACTCACCATGCTCAACTGCATGTTTGAGCGCCTGCTCAAGGCGTCGGCGGTCGCCCTCGGGATAGAAGGAAAGTATGTCTTCCAGAGGTGGCGTTTCACCCACGGGAAGATCGAGGATGCGGAACACTTCGTCGGTCCAGCGCACCTCGCCGGTACCGGGGTCATATTGCCATCCGCCGACATGAGCCAGTCGCCCCATCGAGGCCAGCAGGGCCTCGCGCCGCACCAGTTTCTGCTCGGCCCGACGGCGTTCCGTGATGTCGGTAACCACACCCGACCACACCACCTGGCCTTCGGGCCGGGGATCGGGATGCGCCTCGGCCCGAATCCAGCGGTCCCCATCCGGGTCCGCAATCCGGGCCTCGGCCACATACCAGCCCCCGCTCGCAATCGCCTCATCGATGAGATCGAGCATTCGCTGACGATCGTCTGGATGCACCCGAGCGAGGACGTGCCGGAAGTCGCCATGCGCCCTCGACCGATCCAGCCCCAACAGCTCGAGGAAACGTTCACTCGCGAATGCCAGACGTCGACTGCCATCCGGATGATCGATCAACTCATAGAGCCCCACCGGCACCCGCGAAACGAGGCGATCATAGTCACGTGCCAGTCGTCTCGAGCGGCGGCGTGCATCGGCCAACTTGCGATTGGTGCGATACAACCAGAACAGGACCAGGACCAGGGCCACCATCACGCCCAGGTACACTCCGCTCGCCACCGGATGATCCACGGTCAGGTGAACCACGCTGTCGATCATGGTGCTCACCGCTGACGGCCCGGCCACACGGAAAACAGGGCAACCGGGAGCGGGCTCACCGACTGGTCAAGGGAGCACCCTCCCCCGCGCAGGAAGAGACTCGGGCCGGAAAGTGGTCGGTAGAGGTATCTTCCACTAAATCCGCCGGACGGCGGTGTATGACAGAGCAACTTTGTCCCCTGATTTAATGAATCGACCGGAATGAGCGCGCCTTCGGGGAACGCGCATGCAAAGATTACCAAAATGCACGGATGAGCGAGAGTGCCATCGTTCTGCTGACCTGCCACGAAAATCGGGAACGGCTCAACAGGTCCCACAGACGCCGCGCGGCACACACGGACGCGCTAACATTACGCTGCACTCCAACTTTCGATGACACCATGATTCGAGCACTGCCGCTGTTGTTGATCATCCTGTCCTGCACCCAGCCGGCATGGGCCGGGTCGCCAGAGCCACTGGTCCCCTCCGATTACCATGACTTCACCTTCGTCGCCGACCCGCAAGTGTCGCCGGATGGCGAGCACATCGCTTTCGTGCGCCGGGTCATCGACGAGAAGCGTCGAAATCGCGACGCTGCCATCTGGATGGTGCCCGCCGACGGCTCGCGATCATCAAAGTTGTTCACCGGAGGTGTACTGGACCGCCACCCGCGCTTCTCTCCCGACGGCAAGCAGATCGCCTTTCTCCGAACCGACAACGGCGACACGCAGGTTCACCTCATTTCGGTCGATGGTGGCGAAGCTCGCGCCGTTACCGAAATCAAGCAGGGCAGCATTTCCGAATTCACCTGGCTCGGCGACGGCCGGCACCTGGTGCTCACCCTGAATATCGACCCGGACGTCGACGACCCCACCCGGGACGCGGAGGAAGACGACGAGCCGCAGGCCGATGTAAAGATCTATTCGCGTCAGCTCTACCGCTCCGAGACTCAGGGCTGGCTGGATGAACGCCGGCGCACGCTGTGGTTGCTCGATTCGAAAAATGGCGAACTCCAGCATCTGGCCGGCAACCCCGAGTGGAACTACAACAATCCGACGGTCTCGCCCGACGGTCGATATCTGGCATTCAATGCCGACCGCAGCGGCACCGAATACGACGGTGGCTTCAACCAGGACATCTACCTGCTCGATCTCGACAGCCGCGAGGAACGCAAGCTCGCCACGCCTGCAGGGCGTTCCACGTCGCCGCTGTTCTCTCCCGATGGCCGTCAGATCGCTTTCAGCTACCAGTCCGACCGCTATCGGCCCATGGAACTGCACCGCATCGACATCGACGGCAACGGCCACGAGGTACTGCACGACGGCATGGATCTCTCGGTGGCGCAGGCCTGGTGGCCCGAAGGTTTCGACCTGCCCCTGTTCCGGGCGGACTATCGCGGCAGCCACCCGCTGATGCGCTTGCACGACGACGGCAGCAGCGAGGTCATCCTCGGTGACGGTGCAGTCACCGACGGCATCAACTTTGCCGCCAACGGCCGAACCGTGGCCCTGCTGATTGAAAATGAAACCCGCCTGCCGGAGTTGCACGTCACCGACACCCGGGACTTCGAACCAAGGCGCCTGACCGGCTTCAACGACTCGCTGCTCGAATCCCGTTACCTTGGCGAGCTGGAGCGTTTCAGCTTCGAGGTCAATGACGGCATGACGGTGGACGCCTTCCTGCTGCGGCCCAGGGGTTTCGATGAAGGTCGCCAGTGGCCGCTGGTACTCAATTTTCGTGGCGGCCCGGCCGGGATGTGGGGCCATCGCTGGTTCCACGAGTTCCAGATGATGGCCGGAGCCGGCTACGCGGTGCTGTTCACAAACTACCGCGGCTCGACCGGCTACGGCTTCGACTTCCAGGCCGCGGTGCACCAGGACTACGGCGGAGTCGACTACCACGACAACATCCAGGCCCTGGACGAGGCGCTGGAACGCTTCGACTGGATCAATGAAGACCGCTTGTTTCTCACCGGCGGCAGCCACGGCGGCTTTCTGACCAACTGGATTACCACCCAGACCGATCGCTTCCGCGCCGCGGTCACCCAGCGCAGCGTATCCAACTGGATCTCCGAGGCCGGCACCCAGGCCTACGTGCCGGCCATGATGAACGCCGAGTTCGGCGGCACGATATGGGAGAACTACGAATACTACTGGAACCGCTCGCCGCTGAAGTACGCCGACCGGGTCACCACGCCGACCCTGATCATCCACTCCACCGACGACCAGATCACGCCCATCGGCCAGGGCCAGGAGTGGTTTTACGCCCTGATCAACAACGATGTCGAAACCGAACTGGCCGTTTTCGAGGGCGAAGGTCACGGCCTGTCGCGCGCCGGTACGCCGGTCAACCTGGTCAAGCGCCTTGAACTCATACTCGAGTGGTTCGAGCGCCATGACGGCTGAACACGAAGGGCACGATGTGTACCTGCAGGCCGCCCTTGCCGAAGCCCGGCAAGGGCTGGCCGAGGGCGGTATCCCCATCGGCTCGGTACTGGTCCATGGCGGCCGCATCATCGGCCGCGGGCATAACCGCCGGGTGCAGTCCGGCAGCGTGGTGCTCCATGCCGAGATGGACGCTCTGGAAAACGCTGGCCGTCAGCCCGCCAAGGTCTATCACCAGTGCACGCTCTACACCACCCTCTCCCCCTGCCCCATGTGCAGTGGCGCCATCCTGCTCTATGGCATACCGCGCGTGGTGATCGGCGAGAATCGCATCTTCCGCGGCGACGAAGCGCTGTTGACCGCTCGTGGCGTGACCGTATCGGTGGTCGATGACGAGGAGTGCGTAACACTGATGCGCGAGTTCACCGCTCGATCGCCTGAACTGTGGAACGAGGATATCGGCGTCGAGCAGTGAGACCCGATTCGTGACGAGGCGCTCCGTGACCCGGTCATGGCGTGACGCGCATCGGGCAGCCGATTTGCCAGCAGCCGCTCGGGGCTTTAGTATCTACCTGAATTGGCTGAAAAACCTTGAACCAAGGGGGGGGTGTTGACGGAGCAGGCAGATGGACAAGTCCGATACACCCGGTTGCCGCTATCACCAGCCCGAACCGGGCAAGTGGCATTGCACGCACTGTAATCTGGCGCTGTGCAAAGAATGCAAGCCGATGGCTGACCATTTGCCACACGACGTACCCTGTCCGTTATGCCGTGCACCCATGGTCGACCTCGATGCCGGCCCTCCATTCTGGCGACACTGGCATGAACTCCTTCGCTACCCGATCGAGCGCACGGCACTGATCGTGATCGCCGCGTCAGGGCTGGCGCAGCTGTTGACGCCGGCCGGCCTCCCTACCCTGCTGGCCGGCGTACCGGTACTGGCGCTGTTCCTCTACTACGTCGCGGTCGTCATCGACTGTAGTGCATGCGGCTCCATCAGTCCGCCGGGCACGGCGGAACTGACCGACCGGACACGCATCGACGCCAGGATGCAGTGGGTCAAGACCGGGTTCATCTATGCCGGAGCCCTGCTCGCTGCGGTATTGAGCGGCTCGCCGCTGGTGCTGGCTGTGGTTGTGCTGCTCGCGGCCATGACGTTTCCCGCCAGCGTGATGGCCGTGGCCATCGACGAACAGTTCCAGGCCGCTTTCGACTATCGGCGACTCACTGCCATCGCCAAGCGACTGGGCATGGACTACAACCTGCTGGCAGCCGTCACGCTCGCTGTCGCCGCCTTGCCCGCGTTGTTGCTGTACCTGCCGGGGCTCCTACTACCGGCCTTCATCCATGCCGCGCTGCTCACCGTGCTGTATGCATGGGCGTGCCTGTCACTGGCCCACGCCGTCGGCCGCGTGTTGTTCCAGTACCGCCGCGAACTGGAATTCGCAGCCGGCGTGGATCCGATCGACCGACCGCTGCCGCCCAAGCCGGCCGTCTACGAACCCGCCCTTGCGCTTGCCGATGCCCGTGTGCAAATGGCCGAGCATCGAACC
>SKXY01000180.1 GCA_007128175.1 Wenzhouxiangella sp.
CAGGGGCTCGCGGCATGTCCTGCAGGAAACGCTGTGCATTTTGCTGGGAAGCGCGGATATCACCGAGTGACCGGCAGTGAGTGGCCCTGAAATTGGTGCCTGTCTGCTGCACGCGCCGGCAAACGAGCTGCTCGTCATCGCGTCCGCGCACCGTAGCCCAGAGCGCCTCGTGCAGGTTCAGCAGTTCCGTCTGCTCGCTGCGGCTCATTTCGTCCACATCATCCACCCCGTGGATCCTGGTGAGAATGCGCCCTTCAATCTCGCTGTACCGTTGCATCTCGCGGTCATTGAGCAAGGGAGGATCTCCCTCCTCGACATCCTGCCGGAGTTCGGCGAGAAACTGCCGGTATTCGTTCATGCTGACAATCTCGGGGGCGTCGCGCTCGACCGTGGCGGCACACGCGGAAAGCATGATCGCGACCAGTAGGGATGAAAAGATGCGTTTGAACATTTTTGAGACTCATTAAATAGCGGGTGTGCGAGGGTGTCATGCCAACGCCTCGAATTTCAACTTTTTCCGGGACAGTGTGTCGTCTGGGCCGGGTTTGCAACGCTGCCGCGTGACCATGATCCCGAATCGTGTTTCGGGTGGACGATGAACTGCTATTCTCGGCGGGGATTCGCTATGCTGGCCTATTGCTACTCTCGAGACTGACGATGTCCAGGCTGAATATCCTCTACGCCCAGTCCGGTGGGGTGACTCCGGTGATCAATGCCTCGGCGGCGGCAGTGATCGAGGCCGCGCGCGGGTCGGAGCGCGTCGGGAAGGTGCTGGCCGCGCGCGACGGTATCATCGGTGTGCTCCGCGAGAGGCTGATTGACACCTCCGGACTGAGCAAGGCCGAGCTTGCCGCCATTGCGCATACCCCCGGCGGTGTGTTCGGCTCGTGTCGCTACAAGCTCGGGTCGATGGAGGAGGGCCTGCAAGACTACGAGCGGTTGATCGACGTGTTTCGGGCCCACGATATCGGCTGCTTCCTCTACAACGGTGGCAATGACTCGGCCGATACCGCTCTCAAGATTTCCCGGGTTGGAAAGAAGTTGGGTTACCCGGTGCAGTGCATCGGAATTCCGAAGACCATCGACAATGACCTGGCAGTGACTGACAGCTCGCCCGGGTTCGGTTCCGTGGCCAAGTACGTCGCCGTGTCCATTCGCGAGGCCAGCCTGGACGTCATGGCGATGGCCTCGACCTCGACCAGGGTCTTCATCATGGAGGTGATGGGCCGCCATGCCGGCTGGATTGCGGCTGCCGGCGGTCTGGCTGCTCGCCGGGAGAACGATCCGCCCCAGGTCATCCTGTTTCCGGAAGTGCCATTCGACGAGGAGAAGTTTTGCCGCGCGGTCAAGGGCTCGGTGGAGAAGAACGGCTACTGCTCAGTGGTGGTTTCCGAGGGGGTGAAGCACAGTAGCGGTGAATTCCTCTCCGATGCCGGCAGTACCGACGCATTCGGCCACAAGCAGCTCGGTGGAGTGGCCCCGTTGGTTGCCGACATCGTCGAGAGTCGGTTGAAATACAAATGTCACTGGGCGGTCTGCGACTACCTGCAGCGTGCCGCCCGGCACATTGCATCGAAAACCGATGTCGAGCACGCCCGGGCGGTGGGCGAGGCGGCCGTCGAGCTCGCCCTGGCGGGAGAGTCTGGCGTCATGCCCGTCATTCGACGTACCGCCGACCAGCCCTATCGCTGGAGGATCGAGTCGGCGCCGCTTTCGAAGATCGCCAACCGGGAAAAGAAGGTGCCGAAGAAGTTCATCGCTGCCAGCGGTTTCGGTATCACCCCGTCATGCCGGACCTACCTGGCGCCGTTGATTCGGGGCGAGGACTACCCGCCTTATGACAAGGACGGCCTGCCGGAATACCTGCGACCGGAACTGACCGAGCTGCCACGCAAATTATCGGACTTCGATTTGTAGTCGTCGCGTGCCTGATGCCGAGTGGGGGCGAGGGCCACGAGAGGTGCCGTCCTCCAGGCCTGATCTTTCAGGGTCCAGAGTGATTGAATCACCCTCTTCGACCCGCTATCCTGCCGGGTTTACCCTGACGCCTTCAACCGGACAAATCGATGTCATCAAAACTCCGATCACTCAATGACTGGGTCGAACAGGTCGCGGCCCATACTCGTGCGGCCAATGTTCAATGGTGCGACGGCTCACAGGCCGAAAACGACCGCCTCATCGAACTGATGCTTGAATCCGGTGACCTCGAGCGCCTGAATCCGGAAACTCACCCCAACTGCTATATCCACCGTTCGGATCCCAACGACGTTGCGCGCGTTGAGCACCTGACCTTCGTTTGCACCGAGCGTGAAGAAGATGCCGGCCCCAACAACAACTGGATGGCACCTGGGGAGGCGCGTGCCCTGATGAGCGGCCTGTTCGCCGGATGCATGGAAGGCCGCACTCTATATGTCGTGCCTTACTGCATGGGGCCGATCGATTCGCCGCTGTCTCGCTGCGGGGTGGAGATCACCGACAGTCCATACGTCGTGGCCAATATGCGTCTGATGACGCGCATGGGTGCAGACGCGCTTGAGCGCATCGAGCGCGAGGGTCGATTCGTCAAGGGTCTGCACTCGACCGGCGACCTGGACCCGGATCGTCGCTACATCATGCATTTTCCCGAGGAGTTGAGCATCCAGAGCTTCGGTTCGGGTTATGGCGGCAACGCGTTGCTGGGCAAGAAATGCCATGCGCTCAGGATCGCAAGCTACCAGGCGCGCAGCGAGGGGTGGCTGGCCGAACACATGTTGATCGTCGGTATCGAGAACCCCCAGGGTGAAGTCCGTTACGTGGCCGGAGCATTTCCATCGGCTTGCGGCAAGACCAACCTGGCCATGCTGATCCCGCCGGAGACCTACCGCGAGGCAGGCTGGAAAGTCTGGACCGTGGGTGACGACATTTGCTGGTTGCATCCTGGCGAGGACGGCCGGCTGTGGGCCATCAACCCGGAATCCGGATTCTTCGGCGTCGCTCCGGGTACCAGCGAGAGCACCAATCCAAACGCCCTGGCGATGCTGGATCGCGACGCGATTTTCACGAACGTTGCGGTCACCGATGACAATCAGCCCTGGTGGGAAGGTCTGGATGATCGGGTTCCGGCCAGGGACTGGCGCGGTCGGGGTTTCGATCCCAGGCGTGGCCCCGCCGCTCACCCCAATTCGCGTTTCACCGTTCCGATCAAGCGCTGTCCGAGCTATTCCGAGCAGGCTGAAAGTCCCGACGGCGTGCCAATTGATGCCATTCTCTTCGGTGGCCGGCGTGCCACGCTGGCACCGCTGGTGCTCGAGGCAAGCGACTGGAATCACGGTGTGCTGCTGGGTGCCGGCATGGCCTCGGAAACCACCGCGGCGGCGACCGGGCAGGTGGGCGTGGTGCGTCGCGACCCCATGGCGATGAAGCCATTCTGCGGCTACAACTTCGGCGACTACTGGGCCCATTGGCTTGCCGTTGGCGACAAGCTCAGCCGACCGCCCAAGATCTTTCAGGTCAACTGGTTCCGGCGCAATGGCGACGGCAGGTTTATCTGGCCGGGCTTCACTGACAACATGCGGGTCCTCGAGTGGGTGCTGGCCCGCTGTCGCGGCGAGGTTGATGCGCGTCAGACCGCGGTTGGTGCATTGCCGGAGGTTGGCGACATCAATCTCGAAGGCCTCGACGCGGTGCCGGATATGGAAGCGTTGCTCGCTGTCGATCCGGAGGCGTGGCGCGACGAGCTCGAGGCGGTCGCTGGGTACTTGTCGGAATTCGGTGGTCGGGTGCCCGAAACACTGAAAGAAATGTTGGCGTCTGTGCAGAAACGCCTTGCCCGGTGATGAAATAAATCTGAAGCCCTGAGTGGCCGAATCACCGGGCTTTTCGCACTGGCCGAGGCCGGGCTTTTGCTAAACGCTTTCAAATCAATGATTTGAGAGTTCAGGAATGGTTCATCGCCGGTTTACCGGATTTTAACAAGCCCCTTTTCATTGGCCGATGATGGTGCTAGTATCGCCTGTGAGTCGGAGGGCCTGGTGTCCGGACCGGCACCCTGTGGTGCGATCTGATGACCGGGTTTTTCCGCTCCGACACAATGCTGTCGATACTAGTATCGAATGCTTTAACCAGAAATCAAAAGACAATGGAGAGTCTGATGAAGCACAACCGTAACCCACTTACCATGGCTATCAACCATGCCCTCGGGGCAGGTGTGGTCGCCACCCTGGCGATGACCGCCGGGCCGGTCGGTGCGCAGGAGGCTGACCGAGAGGAATCAGCCGCCGAGCTCGACCGCATTCAGGTCACCGGTACGCGAATTCGGCGTACCGATATGGAAACTTCCTCGCCGGTCGTTTCCGTCGATCGTGCCGCGATCGACCGTAGCGGCCTGCAGACCCTTGGCGATGTCCTTTCCGATATCAGTTCCACGGACTCGCTGGGCTCTACCCTGATCACGTCCGACACCAACGCCAACCCGGGCAACCAGACCATTTCCATGCGTCTGCTGGGTTCCAACCGCACGCTGGTTCTGGTCAATGGTCGCCGTTGGCTGGGCCTGGGTGGCGGTCAGGTCGACCTGACCCAGATCCCGGTGCAGATTATCGAGCGCGTCGATGTCCTCGGTGACGGCGCCTCGGCCATTTACGGTTCCGACGCCATTGCCGGCGTGGTCAACGTCATCTTGCGCGACGACTTCGAAGGCGCCGAGGTGGACTTCTTCTACGGCGAGAACTTCGAAGGTGACGGCGAGCAGCGCAGCTACGGCGTCTCGCTGGGCCAGGTCACCGAGCGCGGCTCCCTGATGATGAACATCTCAAAGACCGAGCAGGACCCGATCTGGGCTGGCGACCGTGATGTCTCGAAGTATCCGGATGCCTTCGTGCCGCAGGCGACCGGCAGCCTGTTCACCAACAGCGGTGTTTTCTTCACCAGCCAGGGAACGCTGACCGTTGATCCGCAATCGGGCGAGCTCGTTCCGTTTGCCGACGAGTTCCGCTACAACTTCGCGCCGTCGAACTACCTGATGATGCCGTCGGATCGCACCAACGCGTTCGTCCGCGGCACCTATGATGTGACCGACGACGTTCGCGCCTTTGCCCAGTTGTCATACTCCAAGCGCCAGAGCGAGACGCTGATCGCCGAAGTGCCGCTGACCGCCGGCATTGGCGCCGGCCCGCAGTGGGATATCCCGATCTCGGCCGACAACTATTTCAACCCGCTCGGCGAGGATATTTTTGGTTGGGGCCACCGTACGACGGCGCTGGGCCCGCGGACCAATAACCAGGATTTCGATACCTACTTCACGACTCTCGGTCTTGAAGGCGAGTTCGAAGTCGCCAACCGCTTCTTCGACTGGGACGTCGCCTTTTCGCGCGGCCAGACCAATCGTTTCAGCACGGGTACGAACTTCATCAACCTGGTGCGCTTGCGCGAGGGTACAGGCCCGTCCTTCTTTGATGAAGAGCTCGGCCGCCCGGTCTGCGGCACGCCCGAGAATCCGCAGCCGATCAGCGAGCTGGGTGCGGTGCCCTGTGTGCCGATCAACTTCTTCGGAGGCGACGACGCGATTACCGAGGAGATGTCCGAGTTCATGCGCGGCGATCTGGCCCAGCAAGTCAGGGCCGGCCTGACCGAGTGGGCCTTCAATTTGACCGGCGAAATCGTCGATCTGCCGGCCGGTCCGCTGGCCTTTGCTACCGGTTACGAGCGCCGCAGCAATACCTTCGCCGACACGCCCGACTCCCTGATTGCCGCCGGCTTCAATTCGCAGAACTTCCGCGAGGCGACTGACGGCCGTCAGCAGGCCGAAGAGTTCTACCTCGAGCTGGCCGCGCCGCTGGTGGCTGATATGCCCGGCATTCACTCGCTGGAGCTCAGTCTTGCCGCCCGCCACTCGGACTTCGAGAACACCGGTTTCGTCGGACTGGATCCGGTTGCAGCTGACTTTGACAACACTTCCGGCAGCCTCGGTCTGATGTATCGTCCGACCGCCGACCTGCTGATCCGCGGCTCGTATTCGGAGACTTTCCGTGCTCCGTCCGTCGCCGACCTGTTCTCCGGTGGTGGCGAAGGCTTCCCGTCGGCCAGTGACCCGTGTCGGAGTTCCGGTATTGCCGGCACGCCGTACGAAGATCTGACGCCGGAACAGCAGGCGACCTGCCCGGAAGGTGGTTCGTTCCAGGGCACCAGCCAGCTGCGCGGTCTGTTCGGTGGTAACCCGAATGCGCTGCCTGAAGAAGGTGACACCACGGTCGTCGGTATCGTCTGGACGCCGAGCTTCGTTCCCGGCTTCGACTTCAGCCTCGATCGCTGGCGAGTGGACCTGGACGATGCGCTGGCCACGCCGAGCGTTGGTTTCGTCCTCAACAGCTGCCATATCGACCTCGATCAGGATGCCTGCGGATTCATCGATCGTGATCCGGCAACCGGTGAGATCACGACGGCACGTTCCGGTGTGATCAACTTCGGTCGCTTCCGTGCCCGTGGTTACGATTACACCGCGAACTACGCCTTCGATACTGCCGGCATGGGTCAGTTCCGCGTTGGTCTGCAGGGTACGTACCTGGATGACTTCCGCTCGGTCTTCGGCGATACGCCGATCAGCGAGGCGGACAACCAGGTCGGCACCCAGCCGGGCGACCCGCGTTGGGAGTGGCGTAACACCCTGACCACCGAGTGGACCTACGATGACTGGTCGGTTAGCTGGGCGATCCGCCACCTGGACGCTGTTACCGAGTCGTGTAACCCGACTCTGGTTGCGCTGTTCGAAGCGGGTATGACCGAAGCCGACAGCCTGGATATCTTCTGCAGCGATCCCGTCTATAACGAAGAGGGCGGTCTTGATTCCAGTGAGTCGAGCAACTCCGTGGGCAGCACCTTCTACCACGACGTTTCCGTGGCATGGGAAGCCCCCTGGGACGCCACTGTCCGGGTCGGCCTGCGCAACGCCTTGCGCAGAGATCCGCCGCTGTCGTTCCAGACCTTCGCCAACTCGTTTGACGATGCCTATGACATCCCGGGCGGCCAGTGGTGGGCGTCCTATCGTCAGCGCTTCTGATCGGCCTGGTCCAGGGGTGCGCAGCATTGCGCACTCCTGAACCTCCCGAACGCTGATGATGGTCCTGGGACCGTCAACAAGATAAACTGTATCGGCCCCGCCTCGGCGGGGCCCTTTTTTTGCTTGTAATTTGACTGGGTCCTGGATGTGGTTCGAAGGAAAATCAGGGGCACTGCTGACGCGGTCAGGGTGTCGACTGGGCTCCCCTTGTCTTCGCTTATGACAGGTCCGTGCAACTCATGACCAGCAGGTTTCGAGTGGTATTGCACCCACTGTTGACATGGGTGAAAACCGCTGAAAGCCATGTGGCACAGGCCTTTGCGGGAATTCACCGGGGAGGTTGCGTTTTCGGTAGCGAACTGCGTAGAATGTACAACCTTTCGGCCACCCGGTATCGGGCAGCCGTAGAGTCACCAACCCAAACCACACGATGAACTGGGCATGAAGATATTGACCAAACGACAAATCATCGGCCTTGGCGGCAGCGTCGTCGGCGGCCTGTTCCTGATGGCGAGCTTCAGCGTTTACACGCA
>SKXY01000300.1 GCA_007128175.1 Wenzhouxiangella sp.
GCACGGTCGGCCAGGTTGGAGAGAATGCGCAGGAACACGCGGCCGTCGGCCATGTTCTCGACCAGCGACGCCACGCCCTCGCACATGGTATTGACGAGGTTGGCACCCATGGCATCGCAGGTATCGACCAGCAGGTGGACCACCACCATGTCGCCGCCGATACCCTGCGAGGGGTGGATGTAGACCTCCAGGTCCTTGGCGCCGCCACCCCGGGCTATCATTTTCGGGTGCAGGCTGTTGGCCAGGTTGAGAATCTCGTCCTTGCGTTGCAGAAGGGTGGCCTTGGCCTTGGCCGGGTTGGCCACGTCGACGATCTGGATCTGACCGATCAGGCGCGGCTCGGTGCTCTCGACCGTGAAACCGCCGGCCTCGCGCGCCAGTTTGGCTGCCGAACCGAGAGCAGCGACGATCGAGGGTTCCTCGACGACCAGCGGCACCACGTAGTCCTTGTCGTTGATCAGGAAGTTCAGGCCCAGGCCCACCGGCAGACCCATCACGCCGATGACGTTCTCGATCATCTTGTCGGCCAGTTGCACCGACAGGGTGTGGCGCCCCGACTGCAGGAACTGGTAGTCCTCCGGGCCGAGGAGACCGCGGTCACGCACGGTTCGGACCCGCTCGGGGACCGACATCTTGTAGAACTTCGGTATGCGTGATCTATCCATGCAATTGGTTCCGTTTCAGGCCGTTGTCAATTCAATGCCATGCCGGTCAACTGTCAACGCGATCGGCTCCAGGCCGGCCGCGGCCAATTGCTCCATCAGTTCGGCGAGACAATCGGCATCGGCTGCCACTGCCACGCCCAGGTCGCCACCGCCCGCGCCACAGGACTTGAAGCGCGCGCCGCACTGATCGGCGAGTTCCATGGCTCGCCGATGCGCCCGGGTGACCACATCGATACCGGCACAATCTCCCATTGTACCCAGAATGCGTCCATAAACCCCGAGCTGACGCGCCAGTTCAGCCGCGTCGCCGGCTTCAGTCGCTGCCAGACCCTCGTGACAGCAACGCCGCATATCGACGGCAATCTCCGCCGCCTTGTCGGCATGATCGCGCGACCATCGCCGCCAGGCAGCAACAAGGTCGGGAGTCGATGCAGCCGTCCCCGTCCAGATGAACAGCAGCTCGAGACCGCTCGGCAGTTGCATGTCTCGCACGACCGGCCGATCACCGGTCAGGCGGTAGGCAATCAGGCCGCCGAACAGACTGGACGCCAGATCGATGCCGCTGCCGTGCCCACCCTGGCTGCCCCGATAGACGGGCAACAGGCGCTCGAGAACGGCCACCGGAGATTCCTGCGCCCGGCGCCCGCTGGCATGGGCCGTGATCGCCGCGTCCAGCGCTACGGTCACGGCCGCGCTTGAACCCAGTCCCAGCTTGATCGAACCGGAGTACAACTCCGCGGTGTCGATTCTGGCCCTGAACGGTGGAAAAGGGCCGAAGCGTCGCCGGGCATTGGCAACCAGGTGCTCGATGATCGCACCGGTGCGGCGAAACACGGGCCACTCGGGGCAGTCCCATTCGATACCACCGTCTTCGGACAGTTCGAACCCGACCGGGTCGATACCGAGTTGCGGGGCCTCGATCAGGCCGCTTGCATCGTCCGAAGGCAGGAGTTCAATGCGGGCGCGTCGATTGATCGCCAGCGACAGAGCGGGCGCGCCGTCGAGTACGGCGTACTCCCCAAGCAATACCGCCTTGCCGGGTGCACTCGCGAGGATCCGGCTCATGTCAGCACTCCTGCCCCCGGCCCAAGCGCCGTTTCAATCACCCGCACCACGCCGGGAACGTCGGCCAGCCGGGCAGCCACTTGCGCCCCCTGCGCCGGCAGGCAGATCGCCTTGACCTGGGGGCCGGCATCGACCGTAAAGAACACGCCGGTGCCGGCGGCGCGAAGTCGACGTACTTCATGCAGACAAGCGACAGTTGCACCATTCCAGTACAGCAGGCCCGGTTGCGCCGCCAGCGCCGAAGCATGCATCTTCAGTGCGCTGGACTCGCCTGCCTCGGCCAGCAGGTCGAAGTCCCTGGCAGCAACGGCCGCTCGCGCCCGCTCGAGATCAGCCGGCACCGATTCGACCCAGGCCCGGTAATAGGGTGAGGTATTCATGGTGAGGTTCATGCCGTCGGTAGACGAGACCGACTTGCTCCCGGACTCGGTAATGGCGACCACGATCTCCAGCGGCCAGTCGGCGGCATCGAGCAACGGGCTCGCCACGGCATCGCTGCCGTCGTCCCGGCTTCCCGGGGCCATCTCGACGAAACCGCCGAAAATCGAGCGTGCCGCCGAACCCGAGCCCAGGCGCGCCTGCTCCGAAAGGCGAGCATCATCCAGACCGGTACCGAAGGCCGCATCGGCCGCCACGACCAGTGCCGCGAAACCCGATGCCGAAGATGCCAACCCGGCACCGGTGGGGAAACTGTTGGTTGACTCGACCCGGCAATAAAGGTCACAGCCGGAAACCATCCGGAACCGATCCAGCACCGGCGCGATCCGTGTAGTCGGGGCCGATCGACCGTCGAGCAGCAGCTCGTCAAAGTCGAGTTCGGGCGACGGCGTGACCGTGGTACGCGTTTCCAGGTCGGCCAGGGTGACCGAAATCGACCCGGCCGCCGGCAGGTTCAGGCGCGCATCCCGCTTGCCCCAGTACTTGACCAGGGCGATATTCGCCCCGGCCCGGGCAGTGACTGCTTCCATCAAAGTGGTGACTGTTTGACGCCAGGGGGCATGATAAGCGCTCCTGCCCTGTTATGGCAGCAAGTTGCGAACTAGAGGAAGCCCGGAAAACGCCCGCCCTGAACCCTTTTCACCTTTTGGCAAACGGCTTGAAGCTGGCCTGCGGAAACTCGATGCGGATCTCGGTACCCGCACCGAGTTCGCTGTCGGCATGAATCTTCCAGCCGAATCGGTCACACAGGCGCCTAACGATCGGCATGCCCAGTCCGTAACCCTCGTTGGAACGGTCATGGCCGCGGTAGAACGGCTCGAACATGCGCTCGAGGTCGGACTCGCTCATTCCGCAGCCGGAGTCTTGAACGGTCACGCCGTTACGATCGATCAGCACATGGACCTGACCCTGCTCGGTATAACTCAACGCATTGCGCAGCAGGTTGGTGAAGATGATGGCCAGGACGCGCTCGGGTGCCTCGATTTCCATCACGCCCGTGGCACGGATCGCCGTGGCCACCTGTGGGCGATCGACGGCACGCTCGACCTGTTCGAGCACGTCGGCCAGCAGGTCATTGACCAGCACCGTGGACCAGCTCAGTCGCGACTCGCTTTCACGCGCCAGGATCAATAGCGTTTCAACCAGGCTCTCCATGTCGCGAACCGTGCGCGCCATGCGCTGGAAAGTCGGTGCATCCGGGCAGTCCTCGCCCTGCTTGCGCGTGACCAGATCGAGGTTGGCGCGTAGCACCGCCAGCGGCGTGCGCAGCTCATGGCTGGCGTTGCGGGTGAAGTTTCGCTCGCGCTGGATGAAGGATTCCAGGCGGTGAATGAACTGGTTGAAGGCGTTGATCAGGGCCAGCGTCTCGGTGTCGCTGACGGCACCGAAGTCCTCCGGATCAAGCTCTTCGAGCTGGCCGCTGCGGAAGTTGTAGTTGCGTACCGCGTCGGCCAGCTGGACCACGGTCGACACGGCACGCCGGGACATGACGTAACCCACCCAGGTCAGGATATAGATCAGCAGCAACACTCCTGTCAGAGGTGCCACTCCAAAGTAAAAGGCCAGTTGCGACACCTGTACTTCGTCGAACACCAGGTAAAGTCGATCACCGCCCTCCTCGCTGACGTGAATGACCGGCTCGGAGTCCGGCGCTTCGTCGACACGGCGAAAACCGGGCTGCTCCCCCTGCAGCCAGACCGGAATTCCGGATTCATCACCTCCCGGTGCCAGGAAACCACGCAGGTTGTTGGTATTGGGCAGGGCGAAGTCCGGATCCGCCAGGTAGTGTGACCAGAAATGCTCGGCTTCGCCGTTGAGCGCCTCTTTCACCAGTACGCGCTCGACCACCCACGCAGCGGCGTAGACGCCGAGCACGGTAGCCACGCTGATGGCCATTATCTGCAGCACGAAGACCTTGACCAGTTTGGTCCTGATCCCGCCACTGAATAGTCGCTTGAACGGCATTACCGACGCGTGAAACGGTAGTGAGCGACCAGCCAGGCGTTGCCGTGATCGAAGGCAAACAACTCCTCGCAAGCCATGAAGAACATGCGCCAGCGCTGCTGCCAGACAGCGGCATCATCGCCATGGGTCGACTGCATCACTTGACGCACTGCGTCCCGACGGGCATCCATGTTGTCCAGCCAGGCGCGTGCGGTTTTCGCATAGTGGTTGCCGGAAAAGATCCAGCGTTTTTCGATCTGCACGTCATCACAAAAGTGTAACAGGGTGTCGGCCGCCGGCATCAAGCCGCCGGTGAAGAAGTACTTGCCCATCCAGTTGCCCTCTCCTTCGGTCTCGAATGGATAGGCCAGGTGCCGGTGACAAAAGATATGCACGAACAGGCGCGCCTGTGGCTTCATCCAGCCGGCCACGCGTTGCAACAGGTTGCGGTAGTTGCGCACGTGCTCGAACATTTCCACCGACACCACCCGGTCGAACTGGCGGTCCAGCTTCAGTTCGTTGACGTCGCAGGTGATCACCTCGATGTTGTCGAAGCCCAGTTCCAGCGCACGCGCCTCGATATGGGCCCGCTGAGAAGCCGAGTTCGATACCGCCGTGATGCGGCTGCCCGGATACCGTCCAGCCATCCACAGCGTCAGCGAACCCCAGCCACAGCCCAGCTCCAGGATATCGTGCCCCTCGGCAAGATCGGCATGCTCACACGTCTGTTCCAGCATCGCGACTTCGGCCTGGTCGAGGTTGTTCACCCCCGCCGGCCAGTAGGCGGATGAGTACTTGAGATGAGACCCCAACGCCAGTTCGTAGAATGCCGCGGGAACCTCGTAATGCTGCTCGTTGGCCTTGTCAGTCTCGATGGCGATCGCGGACTCGCGCAATTCGTCGATCAAGTCGCGATAACGGCGCGCCTGGGCCTCCGGATCGTTGATGTGCTCCTGGGCAAGGCGACGCCTGAGCAGGGAACGGATGCCGCGGCGGATGAGCCAGTCGGGGACCAGGCCACCTTCGGCCAGATCGATGGGTTTCATGTTGAACTCCGGTAGCGGGTCAGATCGTCGGGCAAGGCTGGTATGCGGGTCTCCCTGGCCAGCCAGAATAACGCAGGCAACAGCAGTGCCCAGCTCAAACCGGTCGCGAGCACCACCTGCCAGGCCGGGGCCAGCCACTCGACCGCCCCGAAGCGCGAGCCGGCAAAATACGACAAGGGCGAACCGGCCGCACCCAGCAGCCCGATCAGCAACAGCCTGTGCTTGAAAAGCGACATGGAGTGGTTGATGACCAGCGCCAGTGCCAGCCAGAGGAGCATGATCCATGCCGGCGCATAATGCGCGGATGGCCAGGGCATGGCGTATTCAAGCAACCCAAGCCGGATCCAGGCGGTGTCCAGGGTAAGCCCGACGGCAAGGCAAACTGCAATGATGCGCATGTCGAGACGATGACGGCGAGACGACTGTAACTGCCAGGCCGCCATCACGCCTACAACCAGCCAGCCGGCCCAGGCGATGTCAAAGGCCGCACCAACGACACAGGCCGGCCATGCGGCCTGAAACAGACCCTGGTTGACCCAGAAATCCCTGTTCATGGCGATCCGGCACTCAACCCGCGATCGGAGGCGGGACGCCAGTCCGGCCCGGCCATCAGCAAATGCACGTCGCTGATGGCGCTCTCGCGGAAACCGCCCTCGCAATAGGCCAGGTACCAGCGCCAGCGGCGTCTGAAAGTCTCATCGAACCCCATCTCGCTGATTTCTGTCCAGGCATCCTCGAAACGCTCCCGCCAGCTCTTCAGGGTCAAAGCGTAGCTGACGCCGAAATCGGCCAACTCGATCAGCCCCAGACGACTCGACCGGGCCATGGCCGAGGTGATGGCACTGACCGAAGGTATGAAGCTTCCAGGAAAGATGTAGCGCTTGATGAAGTCGATGTTGCGCAACGCGTCGCGGTAACGGGCATCTTCTATGGTGATGGCTTGGATCAGCGCCAGACCATCGGGCTTGAGCAGCTTGTCGATGGTGGCAAGGTAGGTATCGAGGTAGTGGTGACCGACCGCCTCGATCATCTCGACCGAAACCAGCTTGTCATACTCCCCATCCAGATCCCGGTAATCCTTCATCAACACACGCACCTTGTCTGACAGGCCGGCATCGGCGACAAGGGCAGTGGCGTGTTCGTACTGCTCGCGGGAAATGGTCGTGGTGGTGACATGACAGCCGTAGCGCGCGGCGGCGTGAACCGCCAACCCGCCCCAGCCGGTACCGATTTCGAGCAGGTGATCGTCGGGGCCCAGGTCAAGCTTGCGGCAAATGCGCTCGAGTTTGTTGAACTGCGCCCGTTCCAGGTCATCCCCGTCTTGTTCATAGAGCGCACTTGAATACATCATGCTCCGATCGAGCCAGGCACCGAAGAAATCGTTTCCCAGGTCGTAGTGGGCGGAGATGTTGCGACGACTGCCTGAGAGATTGTTTCGATTGTAGGCATGCCACATTCCAAGCAGAGCATTGGCAAGTCGTGCCCCACCGCGCTCCAGCTGTGGCAAGACATTGCGATTGCGAGCCAGCACCCGTACCACGGCGACAGGATCCGGCGTATCCCACAATCCGGCCATGTAGGCCTCGGCCGCGCCCACGCTGCCGCCGGTCGCCATCAGGCGCCAGAAGCGCATGTCAGCCACCTTGACCTCGGCCTGCAACTCGGCACCGGGTTGGCCCAGGCGTGTGGTACCGACCGGGTCATGAATGACCAGTCCGGCATGCTTGAGGCCGACCAGTCGCATCAACACGCGCTTGCGCAGCCATAAATCGAGCCGCGAGCACTGCACCTGTAGCGGACGCAGCGGCTGTGCAACAGTGGAATGTATTTGACTCATTTCTCGTCTCACGTTCGATCAGGGTGCGGGTAGAAAGGGATGCGCTTGAGCCACAACCGAAACGCCTGCCAGTAGATCCCGGCCATCACGCGTACGGTCAAGAAAGGAAACACCAGCGGCATGCGGCGCATTGCGCTCGGCGACATGGGTTCAAGATCAAGATGCATCCCGGCCGAGAAGCATTCTGTGCCCCGACGCATCAGTCGCATGTGAATATCGATCTGCGAGTGATCGATGGCGAAGCGCCAGTCGTAGTCGATATCCATGGGCATGAACGGAGACACATGGAATTCCTTGGCAAAATCGAATCGGTATTCCGGGCCGTCCTGGCCACGGCAGTCGAGTACGTAGGAATGGCGTTCATCCCACGGCGTGTTGTGAATTTCAGCCACGATCACGGCCAATCGACCCTGCTCGTCATCGCACAGATAGAAACTGACCGGATTGAAGCAGGCGCCCCACTGGCGCAAATGCGAAAGCAGTCGTATGCGAGCAGGCGGGAAGTATCCGATACGCGCCAGCACCAGGTCGCGCACGACCTGATCCA
>SKXY01000236.1 GCA_007128175.1 Wenzhouxiangella sp.
ACGAGAAAGCCGTCCGCCGAATGCTGCCGAAGCTGTAAGGAGTAAGGATCATGGCAAGAGTCAAGCGTGGAGTAGTCGCCCGTCGTCGTCACCGCAAGGTGCTCAGCCGGGCCAAGGGTTACTACGGTGCCCGTCGCAAGGTTTATCGCGTTGCCAAACAGGCCGTCATCAAGGCCGGCCAGTACAGCTACCGCGACCGCCGTCAGCGCAAGCGTGATTTCCGCAGCCTGTGGATCCAGCGTATCAACGCCGCGGCACGTGAACACGGTCTATCCTACAGTCGGTTCATCAACGGCCTGAAGCGCGCCGAGGTCGAGATCGACCGCAAGGTGCTGGCCGACCTGGCCGTTAACGACAAGGCCGCCTTCAAGGCGCTGGCCGAGAAAGCTCAGTCCAGCCTGGGCTGAGCATGGGTCAGACAGCAGCGGAGTCCTTGCTGGACGAGGCGCTCGGCCTGGTAGCCGGCGCCGAAGACGAGCGGACCCTGGACGATGTCCGGGTCCGCTTTCTTGGCAAGAAGGGTGCCCTGACCGCCCAGCTCAAGGAACTCGGAAAACTCCCCCCAGAAGAACGGCGCGAAGCCGGTCAGGCCGTGAACCGGGCTAAGCAGTCGCTGGAGCAGGCCATTCAGGCAAGAGCTGGCGAGCTCGGGCGCAAAAGGCTGGCCGAACAGCTTGCAGCGGAATCCGTCGACGTTACCTTGCCGGGACGGCGCCACGAGGCTGGCGGCCCGCATCCGGTCAGCCGTGCGCTCGATCGCCTGCTCGTTATCTTTCGCCAGCTCGGCTTTGACGTGGCGACCGGTCCCGAGGTCGAGGACGACTATTTCAATTTCGAGGCACTGAACTTTCCGCCGCATCATCCGGCGCGGGCGATGCATGACACGTTCTATCTGCCCGATGGTCGACTGCTGCGCACCCATACCTCGCCGGTCCAGATTCGCGTAATGAAGGAACAGGCGCCGCCGGTGCGGATCATCGCTCCGGGCCGGGTGTTTCGCTCCGACTCCGATCAGACCCACACGCCACAGTTTCACCAGGTGGAGGGCCTGCTGGTCGATCGCGACGTCACGTTTGCCGACCTGAAGGGTTTGCTGTCGGATTTTGTCAACGCCTTTTTCGAGGACGATCTCGAGGTGCGGCTGCGGCCATCCTATTTTCCGTTCACCGAGCCGTCGGCCGAAGTCGACGTGCGCTGGCGCAATGCAGACGGCACGCCGGGCAATTGGTTGGAAGTGCTGGGTTGCGGAATGGTTCACCCGAATGTGCTCACCAATTGCGGCATCGATCCGGAAACGTACACCGGCTATGCCTTCGGGCTGGGCGTGGAGCGTTTCGCGATGCTGCGCTACCGCGTCGACGACCTGAGGCTGTTTTTCGACAACGATCTGCGCTTCTTGCGCCAGTTTCGTTAGCCCGCAACTTGTGAGGAGCAAGGCTTGAAGATCAGTTACCGCTGGCTCACCGAGTGGGCCGATACCGATCTGGCCGCCGACGAGGTGGCCGAGCGTTTCACCCTGGCCGGTCTGGAAGTGGACTCGGTGGAGCCGGTTGCGCCACCGCTTGACGGTGTGGTGGTCGGAGAGATCGTTACTGTCGAACCCCACCCGGATGCCGATCGTCTGCGTGTCTGCACGGTTCGGGGCGACAGCGAGGAACGCACCATCGTCTGCGGGGCGCCGAATGCGCGTGTCGGCCTGAAGGCACCGCTGGCCACGCTGGGCACGAAACTGCCCGGTGGCATGAAGATCAAGCCGGCGAAACTGCGCGGTGTGGCATCGGCCGGCATGTTGTGCTCCGAGCCGGAACTCGGGCTGGGCGAGGATTCCTCCGGCCTGATGGAGTTGCCTGCCGACGCGCCGGTCGGGGAATCGCTGACGGATTATCTCGGCCTCGATGACTGCGTCCTGGAAATCGATCTCACGCCCAATCGGGCCGATTGCCTTTCCGTGCGCGGCCTGGCACGTGAGCTGGGCGCCATCGACGGTTGTGTGGTGCACTCTCCGGCCATGGAAGCGGTCGAAGCCGAATCGGAGCGCTCCGTTGAAATCGAGTTGCAGTCTCCCGAAGATTGTCCCCGTTATATCGGGCGCGTGATCGAGGGGATCAATCCGCAGGCGGCAACGCCGACCTGGATGGTTGAAAAGCTGCGCCGGTCCGGCATTCGCAGCCTGGGACCGATCGTCGATGTCACCAATTACGTGCTGCTCGAGCTTGGCCAGCCCATGCATGCTTTCGATCTGTCCCGAATCACTGGCGGGATCCGTGTACGCCGGGCGGGAAAGGGTGAACGCATCACCTTGCTGGACGGCCAGGAAGTCGAGCCCGACGAAGACATGCTGCTGATCGCCGACCATGAGAAACCGCTGGCGCTGGGCGGCGTCATGGGCGGTCTGGATTCTGCCGTGGGCGAGTCGACGAGCGATATCCTGCTCGAATCGGCCTGGTTCAATCCCGTCGTGATCAGCGGACGTGCCCGGCGACTGGGTCTGGCGACCGAGTCGGCGCATCGCTTCGAGCGCGGCGTGGATCCGCAACTGCAACACACCGCCGTAGAGCGTGCGACGGCCCTGATTCTTGACATTGCCGGAGGTCGGGCAGGGCCGGTGATCGAAAAACGCCTGGATGAGTACCTGCCGGAAACGGCCCCCGTTCGTCTGCGGCTGAATCGGCTCAACCGCGTCCTGGGTTCCGAGCTCGAAGGCGATGAAGTGGCTGGCATCCTGGGCCGCCTGGACATGAACGTAAAACGGGACGGCGACGATTTCGTCGTCCGGGCACCGAGTGCGCGGCGCGATATCGAGATCGAGGCCGATCTCATTGAAGAGGTCGCGCGGATTTACGGATATGACCGGCTCCCGAGCCAGCGCCCCGGTGGACGTTTGTCTTTGCGCGTTCCCGCTGAAACACAGTTGCCCGAACGATTCCTGCGTGAGCAACTGGCCGCGCGTGGCTATCAGCAGGTCATGACCTGGAGCTTCGTCGGTCTCGATCAACTCGAGAAGTTGGGCCTGCACGAAGGCGCCCAGCCGCTGGCCAACCCGCTCAGCCGCGATATGGCGGTGCTTCGCACCAGTTTGTTGCCGGGCGTGATCGAGGTCGCCGGACGGAACCTGCGCCGCCAGCACGACACCTTCCGCCTGTTTGAGTGTGGCGCCTGTTTTACCGCGGGCGAGTCCGGTTTCGACGAGCGTCAGCGTCTGGGATTGCTGATGACCGGTTCAGTGCGTGCCGAACATTTCAGCGAGTCTGCCCGTGCGATCGACTTCTTCGATCTCAAGGGTGAAATCGAACATCTGCTGGAGCGAAATGCCGTGGCTGGCCCGGTGCAGTTCCGTCGCTGCGAGCGTGACTGGCTGCATCCCGGGCAAAGTGCCGAGTTGATCATCGACGGTCAGTCGGCCGGTTGGCTGGGCCAGCTCCATCCGGCCCTGGAGAAGGAGCTGGACCTGGACCAGGCCGTTTTCGTGGCTGAACTGGATATCGCTTCGATTTCGCAGAGTAATCTGCCGGCCCATCACGATACGGGGCGTTTCCCGGCGATTCGTCGTGATCTGGCCGTTGTAGTCGCCGATAAGCATGCGGCGGCCGAGTTGCTCGAGACGCTGCATAAAGAAGTAGGTGATCTGCTTGAAAAGACGGTAATTTTTGATCAGTACCGAGGCAAGGGGATCGAAAGCGGCTGTAGAAGTCTGGCTATTGGCTTGATTTTCCGGCATGTTTCGCGCACCCTTAAGGATTCGGAAGTCGATGATCTGATTGACCGACTGGTTGCCCGGCTCGAAGAACGGTTCGATGCCAAACTGAGAGGATGAAGGGGATGTCACTGACAAAGGCTGATCTGGCCGCTTCGCTGTTCGATGAGGTGGGGTTGAACAAGCGCGAAGCCAAGGAGTTCGTCGATTCCTGGTTCGAGACGATTCGCCAGGCGCTGGAAGACGGTGATAACGTCAAGCTTTCGGGGTTCGGTAACTTCCAGCTGCGCGACAAGAATGAACGGCCGGGGCGAAACCCCAAGACCGGGGAAGAAATTCCGATTTCCGCCCGGCGAGTGGTTACTTTCAAGCCGGGACAGAAACTGCGATCGAGGGTAGAGGCATATGCTGGATCCCGGGAATAACCAGGAACTTCCGCCGATCCCGGCCAAACGTTATTTCACGATTGGCGAGGTCAGCGAACTTTGCGCGGTCAAACCGCACGTCCTGCGTTACTGGGAGCAGGAATTTCCGCAACTCAAGCCAGTCAAGCGCCGCGGCAACCGCCGCTATTACCAGCGTCATGACGTATTGATGGTTCGCCAGATCCGCAGTCTGCTGCATGAGCAGGGCTTCACGATCCAGGGCGCACGTCAGCGCCTGGAGGGAAACAAGGCCCAGAACGACGTGTCGATGAGCCAGCAGCTCGTTCGACAGATGCGCGTTGAGCTCGAAGAAGTTTTGCAGGTATTGCGCCGCTGAGTGACCTGCCGTTGAAGACTCTTTTCTGACTTCTTTGTGCCCTCTGTGCTCTCAGCGGATAATCTTTTCTTCTGCAACTTATGTGACTAGCGAGTCGATTTCGCGTTAAAATAGCCGTTTGACCCCGCAGGTAGAGTTTTCGGTCGGAGCGTAGCGCAGCCTGGTAGCGCACCACAATGGGGTTGTGGGGGTCGGGAGTTCGAATCTCCCCGCTCCGACCATTTTCCTGCCCTCAGTCCCATCAGAATCATCCCGCTCACGAAGTCTTGATCTCTTGAACTCTAATATTAAGTTCCAATCTAAAGAGCTCGTGTAATCGATGATGTCTATATCTCGACGGGAGAGAACAGAATGAAAGAGCGCAAGCATTTCGCCGGAATGCCCGATGTGGCCAGCCATGCCGATGCCCAGGTCGCCGGACAACTGGACTGGGTCGGCATGAATGAAATCGAGTTGCCGGTGATGCTCGATACCGCCGACGGCCGTCGAACCCAGACCACGGCGCGGGTCACTGCCTTCGTGGATCTGGAGCGGCCGGAGAAGCGCGGTATCCACATGTCCAGGCTTTATCTGCTGCTCGACCAGGCCTTGGCCGAACACACCGTCACGCCGGCCTTGTTGCGCCATCTCCTGCGCGACTTTCTCGAATCACACGAAGACCTGAGCTCTCACGCCATGCTCCGGCTGGATTTCGACTACATGGTGCGTCGAAAGTCGCTCAAGAGCGACAACTCTGGCTGGAAGCGTTATCCGATCAGCATCATCGCCGGCCTGTCCGGTCGGGAATTCTCCCTGGAGATGGCCCTGCAGATCACCTATTCGAGTACTTGCCCCTGTTCCGCCGCACTGGCACGCCAGTTGATCCAGGATCAGTTCCGCAAGGATTTCGTTGCCTCGGGCGATGTCAGTGCGCAGGATGTGCTGGATTGGCTGGGCAGTGAGCAGGGCATTGTGGCCACGCCGCATAGTCAGCGCTCGGCGGCCGATCTGCGCCTGCAGCTGGCGCCGAGCTTCGAGGCCTTCCCGTTCGACCAGATGATCGACGCCGTCGAGGACGCGCTCAAGACCCCCGTGCAGGCGGCGGTCAAGCGTGAAGACGAGCAGGCATTCGCGCTGCTGAACGGGCAGAACCTGATGTTTTGTGAGGATGCTGCCCGCCGCGTGCAAACGGCATTGTCGTCCCAGGATCGCGTGATCGACTTCTGGGCCCGTTGCAGTCATTTCGAAAGCCTGCATCCGCACAACGCCGTGGCCATCGTTACCAAGGGCGTCGAGGGCGGTTACAAACCGATCGACGGTCAGGCGGCCGGTCGCCGTCACGGATGATTGTGCGGGGATCCTGAACGGGGCTCTCGCGGATGCGCCCTGACGCCAGGGTGTCAGGGCGCCTCGAGGCCGATCTGAAGTTCCGGAAGGGCGATGCCGATGGAACGCGCATCGGCATCGGCCCACGCTTCACCCAGTAATTCTCCACTTTCGGCGTCGGTCACGCTCAGACGCAGCTTGATCTGTTCCGTGCGCGACATCTCGTAGTAATCGATCGCGACTTCCAGGCCCAGGCCCATGCCCGATGCATCCTGCGGCTGGATCGCGGTCGAGCCGGTGCCGGCTTCGATACTGGACGCCATGCGCCAGTCACTGCCATCCCTGACTCCTGCCCAGCCGGTGAAGCTGCGACCCCGCACAAAGCGAGTGATCTGGTCGTCTCTTGCCGCTTCGCCTGAGGGAATGCGGACCAGGCGATCGCCGATGACGAGCTGACTGCCGTTGAAGCCGATTTCCTTGAGCAGGCCGGTACGTTGTTCGCCTTCACCGAAACTGCAGTCTGCCGGGTCCGTCTGGGCCGTCAGGCCTTCCCGTCTGAGGGTCACGCTCATCGCACACTGATGCTGGGACTGACCGGACGCATTCATCGGGGCGAAACTCCCCTCCAGGTCTTCTTCGCCTTCGATTGCCTGGAGTTGCCACTGAAACTGCCGGGGCGGTTGTTCGGGACGATCGCTGCGGGTCTGCACCATGATCAGCCGAAGGGTATTGGTTGGTGCCGAAGGGTCGGCAATGACTTCGAGTTGCAGGCGGCGGCTGGTGCCAGCCCTGGCCGGAGTGGCATAGTGCCCTGGCAGGGCGCCAGCCAGTTCCTGAAGGGCTGGATGGAGACGCTCTCTGTCAGCTTCTCCACGTTGCGAGTTCGTGGTGGCACAAGCGGACACCGCGAGGGCCGCCAACAGGCCCAGAATGGCAGGCACGTGGCGTTCAGGGCGCATCGGCATGCGGATTGGCGTCCCAGTCGAGTAGCAGTGCGGGATCGATGCGGGTATCGCCGAGGCTTATTCGCCAGTCGAGATGGGGGCCGGTGGCGCGGCCGGTAGCGCCGACCTTGCCGATGAGCTCACCCTGCTCGATACGCTGGCCTTCTTCGACGCTGATCTCGCTGAGGTGAAGGAAGGAAGAGATCAGGCCGTGGCCATGATCCAGAAAGATGGTCAAACCAGAGAAGTACATGTCGTGGGTCAGCGTCACGATGCCTCCAGCAGGGGCCTTGACCGGTGTGCCGGTTGGGGCGGCAATGTCGATTCCCCAGTGGGGTGCGCGTGGATTACCGTTGAGGATTCTTTGGCTGCCATAGACACCGGTAATCCTTCCAATCAGCGGCCAGTTGAAACCGTCGATCCACTCGGTCCGTTTATCGCTGCGTTCGCGGGCGCGCCGTGCGAGTGAGGCGTCATTGCGGATGCGCTCGAGCACTTCCTGTGGCGGCGTGACCTGCTCATCGGGCAGACCGTCGATTCGCTGGATGTCGAATTCACGTTCCCGGGGGCGCAGTTCGCGCTGCCATCGCTCACCGCCAGGCAGGGTGACCACCAGCTTGCGGGCCTCGGCCTCGTCCCGCCCGAAAGCGACCAGGAAATGGCCGTCGCCGGACACCATGAGCGATTTGCCATCAAACGTCACTTCGCTGTCGGGAGGGGCCTGGCCGGTCAGGAGACCACCCTGTACCGCCTGGCCGTCAAGGGAAACCGACGCCAGCGTAGGCGCCTGTACCAGGGTCAGGAGCAGCAGGAACAGTACAGGCTGTCGGTCTCGTCTACCCACTGTCTCACCTCCGAATGGTCAGGGTTTGGCCTGGCCGGAGTACGCTGTCCTCGCGCAGGTTGTTCCACCGCATCAGGTCGCGCATGCCAACGCCGTGACGACGGGCAATCACCCAGAGTGAATCCCCGCTTCGAACAGTGTAGTTGACTGTCGATGCGGCCGTCTGACCTGTTGCCTGGTCCATGTGCACCATGAGACGCTGGCCGGGTCGAATCAGATTGTTGCCGCCGAGGTTGTTCCAACGCTGCAAATCGGACACGGAGACCCGGTACTGGCGGGCGATCAGCCAGAGGTTTTCGCCGGGACGGACCTGGTGCTGGAAGCGCTTCGTCGGCAACAGGCGTCGTTGCAACTGGGCCAGTTCATGGTAGAGCTCTGCATGTGGTGAGTCCTCCGGCGTGCTTCCGTTGGCCGCGATGCGCAGGGTCTGGCCGGCACGCAGAAAGTCTCCGTTGAGATCATTGGCGCGGCGAAGCTCGGCCACGGAAGTGTTGTGCCGTCGGGCAATGTGCGACAGCGTATCGCCATTGCGTACCGTGACTTCGTCCCATACCAGCATCTCCTCGGCGTTGATCTCGGGCAAAACCTCGTATACCTGCTCGGCACGGTCGGCCGGCACGATCAGGTGATGCGGGCCTGACGGTGGTGTGAGATGACGGTTGAGCCCGGGATTGAGCGCGACCAGCTCAGCCACCTCGATGTCGGATTCCGCGGCCAGCACGACCACGTCGACGGGGCTGTCCAACTCGACCCGTGCCACGCGAGGACGATCTTCCCACACGGGAAGTTCGAATCCGTAGGCATCAGGATCTGCGAACAGGCAACCCAGGCCATTGAGTTTCGGGATGTAGGCCCGCGTTTCCCGAGGCAAGGGCAGGCTCTGCCAGTCGGTTGGGCGCCCGTTGGCGCTGTTGCTGTTGACGGCTCGCTGGATACGCCCCTGACCCGCGTTGTAAGCGGCCAGCGCAAGGTTCCAGTCGTCAAACCGACCATGCAGGTATTCAAGGTAGTCGAGTGCGGCGCGAGTCGAGGCCCAGACATCGCGGCGGCCATCATAGTAATCGTTGATGGTCAGCCCATTGTCGCGCGCCGTTGCGCTCAGGAACTGCCAGGTACCCGATGCACGGCCGTGTGAATAGGCAAACGGGTCGTAGGCACTTTCCACGATCGGAAGCAGGGCCAGTTCGCCGGGCAGATCGCGGGCATCGAGCTCGTTGGCGATGTCGTGCAGCCAGGGACGGGCCCGATTGAGGACACGTTCCATGTACTCGTCACGTTCGCTGTACCACTGGGCCCATCGTGCCGCCCGGCTGTTCTCCGGGCATTCGGAGAAGGCGAATCGATCGGTGATTCGTCCCCACACATGGGGCAGTTCCTGGATTGGCTCGATTTCCTTGCGCGGTTCATCCCGGGAAAGCTCAAGAGCGGCTAGCTCGACGACGTCGAACGGGTCGGGCTGATCGGGTACCGTGCTCATCTCCCCGGCCATGGGGGGCAGCCCATCGTCGTCGGAGTGATCGAAGGTGGCGCAGGCGCTTGTCAGGAGCGTGGCAATGCCAATTGAAACGGCAGCGGGCAGGTGGAGCTTGCGGGGGTATGAACGCTTGTTAGTGTCTTTCCGCTTCATCGGGTTCAAAATGGCCTTGTCAGTCGCAGTTGTCAATTATGCGGGCAGTCTCGTCAGGGTCAAGCAGTGTCGTGGCCAGTGACGGCAGCGGGTACAATGCCGACGATGACCAAAAAACAACACAAAATTACAGCCCGGCAGGTTCGTGACCTGCTGACCGAGGCTGCCCGGCCAGTGACTCGGCGGCAAATGTCGCACGCCTTCGGAATGGACAAGGAACAGTCCGACCGGTTCCTCAAGCCGGTTCTTCTGGCCATGATCGAGCGCGGCGAACTGGTCCGAAACCGCCGCGCCGCCTACGGAATTCCCGAACAGATGGACCTGGTTCAGGGACGTATCAGCGCTCATCCCGACGGCTTCGGTTTTGTCATTCCCGACGAAGACGGCGACGATCTCTACCTGTCGCCGAAGCAGATGCGCATGGTTTTCAACGGCGACCGGGTGCTGGCCGCCGTTACCCGGGTTGATCGACGCGGGCGCAAAGAGGGCGGCATTGTCGAGGTGATCGAGCGCGCCCACGCCCAGGTAGCCGGCCGTTTGCTGATCGAGGGGGGGGTGGCCATGGTCGTGCCCGACGATCCGCGGCTGACGCAGGATATTCTCGTCCCGCCCGATCGCATCGGCAAGGCGGGTCCGGGCCAGATCGTGGTGGTGCGCATTGATCGGCCACCGACGCTGGAGCGTTCGGCCGTCGGCGAGATTATCGCTGTACTCGGGCATGCCGACGAACCGGGCATTGCCACGGACATTGCCATTTACAGCCACCAGTTGCTCGACGAGTTTCCCGACGAGGTGGTTGACCAGGCCAAGGCCTTCGGTGAGGAAATCAGTCCGGAGCATGCCAAGGGCCGGCTGGATCTGCGTGATACGCCGCTGGTGACCATCGACGGCGCGGATGCGCGCGATTTCGACGATGCCGTGTTTGCCGAGCCGCAGGGTGATGGCTATCGCCTGCTCGTGGCCATTGCCGATGTGGCCGAGTACGTAAAGCCGGATTCACCGCTTGATTTCGAGGCCCAGCGCCGGGGTACCTCGGTGTACTTCCCCGACCGGGTCATCCCCATGCTGCCCGAGGCCCTGTCCAATGGCCTGTGTTCCCTGAATCCGGAAGTCGATCGCTTGTGCCTGGTTTGCGAGATGCGCCTCGACAGCAAGGGCGAAGTGACTTCGAGCCGTTTCCACGAGGCGGTGATGCGCTCGCATGCGCGCCTGACCTACGACCAGGTTCGGCGCATCATGGAAGCAGGCGACCCGGTGCTGGTTGAGCGCTTCGGGCATGTTTTGTCCAACTTGCAGCACCTCTACCAGGTATTTCGGTTGTTGTTCAGACGTCGGGAGCGGCGCGGTGCGCTGGATTTCGATTCGCGCCAGGCCTACTTCGAGTTCGACACCGAGGGCAGGGTGGCCAACATCCGTTTGCAGCAGCGGCACGACGCCCACCGCCTGATCGAGGAATTCATGATCGCGGCCAACGTCGAAGCAGCAAAATTCGTTGATCGCGGCAAGCTACCGTTTCTGTATCGCGTGCATGAGCCGCCGCCGGATGAAAAGCTGGAGTCTCTTGAGGAATTCCTGCGCCAGCACGGACTGCAGGTTCAATGGACGGAAAAGCCCGACCCGCAACAGTTTGCTGCCATCCAGCGCAAGGTTGCCGAGCTGCCGGACGCTGCGCTGGTCAATGCGCAGATCCTGCGCAGCCTCAGCCTGGCCGTCTACCAGCCTGAGAACAAGGGCCATTTCGGCTTGGCGCTGGACAGCTACAGTCACTTCACTTCACCCATCCGTCGCTACCCCGATCTGCTGCTGCATCGGGCCATCAAGCACCTGGTTCGCGATCAGTCGCGCGACCGCTTCCCCTACGGCAGGCAGCAGATGGTTGAACTCGGCAGGCACTGCTCCTGGACCGAGCGCCGGGCCGAGGACGCTTCGCGCGATGTCGACGAGCGTCTGAAGTGCCAATTCATGAAGCGCCACATCGGCGATATGTTCAATGGCATCGTCAGCGGCGTGACCAGTTTCGGGCTTTTTGTTGAATTGACCGATTTCGCCGTCAGCGGACTGGTGCATGTCACCGCGCTGCCCAATGACTATTACCACTTCGATCCGGTGGGTTCGAGCATGACCGGCAAGCGACGCGGTTTGCGTTACCGACTCGCCGACGAGGTACAGGTTGAAGTCATCGGCGTCAGCCTCGAAGAGCGCAAGATTGACTTTCGTCTGGCCGAGCCCGACGATTGATCGGCAGGGCATTGCAATGAAGCGCGAGCTGGTCATGGGCATCAACGCCGTCGAGAGTCTGGCCGAGAACTCGCCGGAGCGTATCGTTCGCGCCTGGATTCGACCCGGAAATCGGCGCCTCGAGTCTCTGGAACGAAAGCTCGGCGATTGCGGCGTGACTGTGGAGCACGCCGATGACCAGGCACTGGATCGAATGGCTGGCAAGGTGCGTCACCAGGGTGTCGTGGCCGAGTTCAGGCCGCAAGCGCCCATCGACGAAAATGGCCTCAAGGCGTTGGTGACAGAGCGCGGTGCGGATCTGTTGCTGTTAGTGCTGGATGGGGTCCAGGATCCGCACAACCTCGGTGCATGTCTGCGGTCGGCTGCGGCTGCAGGGGCTGATGCCGTGGTCGTCCCAAGGGATCGAGCCGCTGGCCTGACGCCTGTGACCCGGCGTGCTGCTGCCGGAGGTGCCGAGCTGGTTCCCCTGGCCACGGTCACCAATCTCGCACGTACCCTGCGCATGTTGGCTGAACAGGGCGTGTGGCGTGTGGGGCTGGCCGGAGAGGCGGATGGCCATCTTTTCGGGGCCCGGCTCGATGGGCCGCTGGCCCTGGTCATGGGAAGCGAAGAGAAGGGATTGAGACGCCTGACCCGTGAGCACTGCGACGAGTTGGTCCGCATCCCCATGCCCGGACGAATGGAAAGTCTCAACGTGTCGGTCAGCGCCGGTATTGCGCTGTTTGCCGTTGTCAGATCAAGGATGGAATCATGTCCGCCGCCAACAGCATAAGAATCGACCTGCCGGACTGGGTCGCCGGATTCGAGCGACAACTGCCGGAATCACTGGAAACGGCCGAGGAGCGCATGGCGGTCGCCATCAGCCTGGCCGAGCAGAACGTTCGGCACGATACCGGTGGTCCCTTCGGCGCCCTTGTCGTGACGGAAGAGGGTGGCCAGGTCGTTGCCCTTGGTGTCAATCGGGTCGAGCTGCAATTGTGTTCGGCCGCGCATGCCGAGATCGTGGCCCTGAGTCTGGCGCAGCGGCGCATGGGAAGCTGGAACCTGGCAGCGACACCGCTGGGTGAACTGCAACTGGTGACCTCGTGTGAACCCTGTGCAATGTGCCTTGGCGCCATTCCCTGGTCGGGAGTCCGGTCGTTGCTGTGTGGAGCGACCAAGGCGGATGCCGAAGCTGCCGGGTTTGACGAAGGCGCGCGGTCGGCCGATTGGGTCGAGGTGCTCATGCGGCGGGGAATTGACGTTCGTACCCGCATCTTGCGCGAGCAGGCTGCGAGGGTGATGGAGCGCTACACGGGTTCGGGGAGAACGGTTTACAACCCATAAAAAAACCGGGGCCCCGTAGGGCCCCGGTCGTCCGGTTCAAGGCTGATTGAAGCCTCAGTCAGCCAGCAGGTCTTACTGAAGGATTTCAGTCAACTGCTGCTGCAGTTCTGGATCGTTCTGGACCGCCATGGCGATGCGGTTGAACGACTCAACGTCAAGACCGGCGTTTTCGACGGCATCGGTCATCTTCTCATTGGCCTCGATCTGAAGTTCGTGGGCTTTCTCGGGATCCTCGACACCTTGCAGGCGGGCGGAGAAGTCTTCCTGGATGCTGGAAATTTCGCCCTGGGCTTCGGCGAACTGCTGCAACTCCTGCTGAGAGACATCAGTCTGTTCAGGTTCCGGAGCCGCCTCGTACTGGGCGGAAACAGCGGTACCGAGACCAAGAGCAATGGCGAAAGTCATCAGGGTGATCAGCTTGCGAAGGTTCATGTTGTTACTCCTTTCTATGGTGCGAATGAAAATGTCGCAGGGATATAAATGCAATGTTCATGCCATTCGGTCAAGTCATTGATTTCAGGTGTAGCGGGGTTGAAGTGTGCCGAGTTGAGCCGGCTTTGGTGTGTCATATGGGCGCATGTGTCCCGACGGGAGGCACGAAACCATCTGAGCTGAACCGGCCCGTGCTGCCTGTCCTGCGAGTGCTGTAGTCACCGATCGCGCGGGATGAAACGTTGTCGCAGGTTTCAGCAAGCCGGGGGTGAATGTCCAGGTCGCTGGTTTTGCGGTCCGGCAATAACCGGATCGGTAACCGTGATCACAAAAAAACCGGGGCCCCGCAGGGCCCCGGTCGTCCGATTTGAGGCTTTTGATCGCCTCAGACTGCTTCGGGTCTTACTGAAGCATGTCGGTCAGCTGCTGCTGCAGCTCGGGATCGTTCTGGATCGCCATGGCAATGCGGTTGAACGACTCCACGTCAAGGCCGGCATCTTCAACGGCATCGGTCATCTTCTCATTGGCCTCGATCTGCAGCTCGTGGGCCTTCTCGGGATCCTCGACACCCTGCAGGCGGGCGGAGAAGTCCTGCTGGATGCTGGAAATGTCGGCCTGGGCTTCGGCGAATTGCTGCAGCTCCTGCTGTGAGACGTCGGTCTGCTCAGGCTCTGGGGCCGCCTCGTACTGAGCGGAAACAGCGGTGCCAAGACCAAGGGCGATAGCGAAGGTCATCAGGGTAATCAGCTTGCGAAAGTTCATGTTGTAACTCCTGTCTGTTTTCGGATGAAAAATATTTGCGAAGTTTATTATGCAAGCCTCATGCCATTACTGTAAGTGACTGATTGCATGAGATCGAGCATTGGAAGCTTGCTGATTGTGTCAATCGTGATGTGTCATAATGGCGCATGTGCCTAATGAGGAGCGCTATGAAAAGTCTCCGATTACAACTGATTCTGCTCCTGTTCCTGCCACTGACCGTGCTGGGCACGGTGGTGGTGTGGACCACCCACCATGCCGTGGAAAACCTGCTCGAGCATCGCTTGCAGAAAGAAATCGAACTGGTCGCCCGTGCCATGCGGGTGCCGGTCGAGCGTGGTTTGCTGGCCGGTGATCTGGCCGGGGTGCAACGAACGCTGGATGCCGTATTCGATATCGGGCGGGTGTATGGCGCCTACGTCTATGACGCCAGCGGTCGACGCGTTGCCGTGGCTGGCGAGGGCCGCCCCGGTCCCCGCGAGCAGATCGAAGCGGCGGAGCTGGTTGCCCTTGGTGAGGAACTGGGCCGCTACGCCGAACTGGCAGGCGAGGAAGTGTTCTCGTATTTCGTGCCGTTGACCGGACCGGCCGGCCGGATCGAAGGACTGTTGCAAGTGGTTCGCCTGGAAGAGGAGATTGCCGAGCAGCTGGATGAACTGCGGACCCAGGGCTGGTTGTTGTGGGCGCTGGTCATGATTGTGATGTTCGCCATTGTGCTGGTCGGACATCGGCTGGCGGTGGGACGTCACGTGGAGCGCCTGGTCGAGTCCATGGCCAGGATCGAGTCGGGTGATCCGCAACATCGCGCCGAGATCAATGGCCCCGTGGAACTGGCCGGAGTAGCCGGTGCACTCAACCGCATGCTCGACGGCCTTGATCGAATGCAGGCTGAGCTTGAAGTCGAGCGTCAGGAGCGGCAATACATGCTGGAGCAGATGCGATCGCAGGAACATCTGGCGGCGCTCGGTCGGTTTTCATCCGGCGTGGCGCACGAACTCGGTGCCCCGCTGACGGTGATCGACGGTGATACCCGTCGGTTGCAACAAAACCCCGCGCTCGATGACGATGCGCGGCGCCGACTCGATCGCATGCGTCGCCAGGTGCAGCGCACGCGGGAACTCATTTCGCAATTAATGGAGTTCGTGCGCAGTGACCACCAGTCACCGGAGGCGGTTGATATCGGTCGATTGCTCAGGCGCACGTTGGCCGCGGCTCGACCGGAGTGTGAATCCCGCGGCATCGATCTGCAGGTCGGAGAGATCCCCGTCGGTCTCGAGATCGAGGGATGGGAAGTTCGGCTCGAGCACGCCTTGGTCAACCTGGTCCGTAACGCCGTGCAGGCGGCCAGTTCGAAAGTTGCTGTCAGCGTCGATCGAGCGGATAACCGTATCATTCTGGCCGTCGAGGATGATGGCCCGGGAGTTCCACGCGAGGAACGCGAGCGCATATTCGAGCCGTTTCATACCCGTGGCAAGGATGGTCACGGAACCGGGCTGGGACTGGCCATCGTCAAGGGCGTGGCCGAGGAGCACCAGGCCGGATTGCAGGTGAGAACCAGTGATGCCCTGGGGGGCAGTCGTTTCGAGTTGATCCTGAAGCAGGAGCGTTCATGAGCGACCAGATATACAGCGTGATGGTGGTCGAGGATGACCTCGCACTGGGAGAGTTGCTGCTTGAGGAACTCGAGGCAGAGGGTTACCGAGTTTGCCACCTTGAAAGCGCCGAGGATGCCCTGGAAAATCTCGACGAGTTCGATCCCGACCTGGTTGTCAGTGACCTGCAACTGCCGGGTGCCGATGGTCTGGCCCTGCTGCGTGCGGTCCGTGAACGCCATGCTGCGCCGGCAACCCTGATGATCAGCGCATATGGCACGGTGGACCGGGCGGTGGCGGCGCTGAAAGCCGGTGCCGACAACTTTCTCACCAAGCCGCTGGATATGGATCATTTCGTGCTCAGTGTCGAGCGTGTGCTGGCGAATCATCGCCTGCGCGCCGAGGTCCAGCGCTTCAGGGATGTTCTGGGACGGGAAAGTTTCCGGGGAATGGAGGGGTCAAGTCGGGCAATGCGGATTCTGTTCGACCGGATTTCCCAGGTCGCCAGGGCCGATGGTGCGGTGCTGGTCAGCGGGGAGTCGGGAACCGGCAAGGACCTGGTCGCCCATGCCATCCACGCCGAGAGTGGTCGAGCGGATAAACCCTTTTTGGCGGTCAACTGTGCAGGCGTACCGGCCGACCTTCTCGAATCGGAGTTCTTCGGGCACGCCGAGGGCGCCTTCTCGGGTGCCGATCGTGCGCGGCCGGGACTGTTTCGCGAAGCCGACGGCGGCACCCTTTTCCTCGACGAGATCGGTGAGATGCCGGTGGCGCTGCAGGCGAAGCTGCTCAGGGCCTTGCAAGACGGCCGAATTCGTCCGGTCGGGGCGGATCGTGAGCACCAGGTCGACGTGCGTTTGATCGCGGCCACCAACCAGGACTTGCAGGCGCTGGTCGAGAAGGGTGAATTCCGCGAAGACCTGTACTATCGACTGGAGGCGTTCCAGCTAGAGATTCCGCCGTTGCGTGATCGGGGTGAGGACCTCGAACTGCTGGCAATGAGCTTCCTGGCGCGTTTTTCCGCGGCACACAAGCGGCCGGCCAGGCGCTTGTCCGAACAGGCGCTGGCAGCGGTCCGGAACTATCGCTGGCCCGGCAACGTGCGTGAGTTGAAAAATGCCATGGAGCGGGCCGTGACTTTCTGCGAGGACGAGGAAATCGGAATCGAACATCTGCCGGAGCGGGTGCGCCGGGGCGGCGAGACCGAAAAGTCTGGCGTGCCCGAGACCGGACTTCCGTCGGAGTTGCTCGAGGGAGACATGCTGCCCAGCCTGGATGAATTGCGACACCGATACGTGCTTTACGTGCTCGAGCGAGTGGACGGGAACAAGCGGCGCGCCGCGGCACTGCTGGGAGTCGGGCGACGTACGCTTTATCGCTGGCTGGAACAGGAGTAAGGTTCAGGGTCAGTTCAGTGCCGCCCGGTTAAACGTGGTCGCAAGCAACGGTAACGGTGGGCCGGAGTATCAAATTCCTCCGGATACCCAATCAGACTTTGAAGGAGATCAAAATGAATATCAGCCACCGGATTCGGTTATTCGCTGTGTCGTCAGCGATCGTCATGCTTGCAGGTTGCGCCACGACAACCGACCCCTGGACCGGGGAAGAGCGCGCTACGCGCACTGGTCAGGGGGCAGCTATCGGTGCTGGCATCGGTGCCGTGGTGGGTGCAATCTCTGGTGGTGATCGGCTCAAGCGGGCTGCCATTGGCGCCGGTGTAGGCGCTCTCAGCGGTGCTGCAATCGGCAACTACATGGATCGCCAGGAAGCCGAGCTGCGCCGGCAACTGGAAGGCACCGGCGTAGGCGTTACGCGCCGTGGCGATGAGATCATCCTGAACATGCCGGGCAATGTGACCTTCGGGTTCGACAGTGCCGACTTGCGTTCGGACTTCTTCGACGTACTCAACTCCGTCGCCCTGGTGCTCGAAGAATTCGATCAGACGGTGCTGGTCGTTGATGGCCACACCGATTCAACCGGTTCGCGCCAGTACAACATGGGGCTTTCGGAGCGCCGTGCCGAAACGGTCGGTCGCTACCTGATCAGCCAGGGCGTGAAACCGGTACGGATTGCGACCTACGGTTACGGGCCGGACTATCCGGTCGCGAGCAACGACAACGAGGTCGGTCGTGCCCAGAACCGCCGTGTCGAATTGACGTTGATGCCGGTCACCGCGGGGTGATCAACGCCGGCGCGGCACCTTCTTGCCGCCGGGCGTCTTGCCCGGCGGCACCAGTTCCAGTTCGATCGATCGGCCCGTCAGGCTGACATCCTCGCGCAGGATTCGGTGATCGGTCGCGTTGAGTTCGTGAAAACGCCCTGGCCGCAGGCTGCTGGGCAAGAATACCGGTCCGAAGCGCACTCGCTTGAGGCGGGCCACCTGGGCGCCGACCGCTTCCCACAGCCGTCGCACCTCCCGGTTGCGTCCCTCCATGATGGCTACCGTGTACCAGGAATGCCCCGCCGTCACCTCGCCGGGCACGATGTCGGAAAATCGGGCCATGCCGTCGTCCAGCATGACTCCCTTTTTCAATTGCTCGATCTGCTCGTCGCTGATCGCGCCGCGAATCCGGCAGAGGTATTCGCGATCGATGTTGCCGGAAGGATGCATCATGCGATTGGCCAGTTCGCCATCGGTGGTTAGCAGTAACAGCCCGGAGGTATTGATATCCAGGCGGCCAATGGCAATCCAGCGCCCGTCTTTTGGGCGCGGGAGCTTGTCGAACACGGTGCGGCGGCCTTCCGGGTCCTTGCGAGTGGTGACTTGCCCTTCGGGCTTGAAGTAGATCAGGGTCTGGTGGCTGGGCTGACGTGCTTCCACTTCCCACTTGCGGCCGTCGAGTTCGACGGTGTCACCTTCCCCGATGCTGGCGCCGGACTCCGCAGTCTGGCCGTTGACACGGACCTCGCCGGCGGCAATGCGGTCGTCCAGTGCACGACGTGAGCCGAGTCCGGCCCGTGCCATGACTTTCTGCAGTCTTTCGCGCCCGGCCGGGGGAGACGCCGCTCTGGCTTGTTCAATTGCTTCGCTGGTCTTCGGGCTCCTGCGTTGCGGCCGGTTGCCTTTCCGCTTCGCCGTCGGGCGTTTCTTCGTCGGCCTGCTCGTCGCCGCTTCCTTCCGTGTCCGGCCCGGATAGCTGCTCGCCTGATTTCGGCGCTGCGTCTTCTTTTTCATGATCTTCGTCACTGTCTGATTTCTCGCCTTCGCTGGCGGGATGATGGAGTTCGAGTTCCGGCTCGAGGTTGTCAATGTCCTTGATCTCGGCCAGGGTCGGCAGTTCGTCCAGCGACTTCAGGTTGAAGTAGTCGAGAAAGGCTTTGGTCGTGCCGATCAATTCGGGGCGGCCCGGAACGTCGCGATGGCCGATGACCTTGATCCAGTCGCGCTCCTGCAGCGTGCGCAGGATGTTCGAACTGACAGACACCCCGCGAATCTGTTCGATTTCGCCCCGGGTGATGGGCTGCCGGTAGGCGATGATCGCCAGTGTTTCCAGCAATGCCCGTGAATACCTGGGTGGTTTTTCCGTCCACAACTGCGAAATCGCCGGCATCAGGTCGCTGCGGATTTGCAGTCGAAAACCGCTGCCGACCTCCTTCAGTTCGACCGCGCGGTCGGCCAGGTCGGCATCAAGTGCCGCAAGGGCTTCGCGCAGCGGGCCGTGGCCGGGCTGCTCGTCGGGCGGGAAAAGGCTGTTGAGCTGGTTGAGATTGAGCGGATTCCCTGCCGCCAGCAGGGCGCCTTCCACGATTCGCTTGAGGTATACGATATCCATTGCAACTGCCAAAAATGAAGTCTGTCAGGCCCGGGCCGATGGACTGCGCAGGTAGATGCTGCCGAACAGTTCCTGCTGGACCAGGTCGATGAGGTGCTCGCGCAGCAATTCCAGCAGCGCAAGAAAGGTGACGACCGCGCCCATGCGGCCTTCCTCGAGGTCGAAACAACGTTCGAATTCGACGAACTGATCTCTGGACACCAGGTCGATGATACGCGCCATGCGCTCGCGGACCGACAACGGTTCGGCCTGAATCTGGTGGTGTGCCAGCATATCGGCTCGGGTTATCACGTCACGCAGTGCGAGCAGCACTTCGCGCAAGTCGACTTCCGGCGGCAGCTTGATTTCCCCGCGCTCCTCGACCTCGGCTTCTGCCACGGCCAGATCGCGTTCCATGCGCGGCAGTTCATCGATATCCTGAGCCGCCTTCTTGAAGCGCTCGTATTCTTGCAGGCGCCGAACCAGTTCGGCCCGCGGATCATCTTCCTCGTCCTCCTCGGCCTGGGGTCGCGGCAACAGCATGCGTGATTTGATCTCGGCCAGGATTGCCGCCATGACCAGGTACTCGGCGGCCAGTTCGAGCTTGAGATCGCTCATCATCTCAATGTAACCGGTGTACTGGCGGGTGACCTCGGCAATGGGAATGTCGAGGATATCGAGATTCTGTCGTCGAATCAGGTACAGCAGCAGGTCTAGCGGTCCCTCGAAGGCTTCAAGGAAGACTTCCAGCGCGTCCGGAGGAATATAGAGATCGTCAGGCAGTTTGAGCAGAGGTTCGCCCTGAACGACTGCAAAGGGCATTTCCTGCTGTCCGGCCGGTTTGTCGAGGGGTTCTGTCATGGGGGGAAGTTTAGCAGGGCTCCGGCCTCAGGGGTCGGAGGAGGGGCTCCAAGTTCCACGCATCCCTGCGTACAATAGAAACCCGGCAAAATTTGAGAGACACATGTTGTACATGATTCTGGGACGTGAGTCCGAGGATGGGCTGGAGCGGCGGGCCGCGTCGCGCGATGCCCACCTTGGGCGACTGCGGGCCCTGGCAGACGAGGGGCGGCTGGTGCTGGCCGGGCCCTTGCCGGCCATCGATGCGGAAGATCCGGGGCTTGCCGGTTTTGCCGGTTCGCTGGTGGTGGCCGAGTTCTCCAGCCTCGAAAAGGCATGCGAATGGGCCAGCGCAGACCCCTATATTCATGCAGGTGCCTGGTCCGATGCCGAAGTTCATCCGTTCAAGGCGGTGTTGCCATGACCGAGGCCCGCGTCGCCATGATTCGCCAGCGGCTGGAGCAAGCGTTTTCACCGCTTGAGCTGGAGGTGATTGATGATTCGCACCTGCATCGTGGGCATCCGGGTGCGGCGGACGGACGCGGTCATTTCCGCGTGCGTATCGTCAGCGACCGCTTCGAGGGCTTGCCCCGCCTGGCCCGTCACCGCCTGGTCTACTCGGCCGTCGATGAGCTGATGCAAACCGATATCCATGCGCTCAATATTGAGGCTGTTTCTGAAAATGAACCATAAAGTACTGATACTGCTATTTCTGATCCCGTTCCTTGTTGCCTGTCAGTCGGATTCGGAAGCCCCGGCCGACGATGATGTCGTGCTGGTGCTCGTCGATGGCGAGCCGATAACCCTGCCGATGCTGGAACGGGTCATGAGTGCAAGGGGGGTCGAGGAGGATGACCATGAGCGCATGCGTGAACTGCTTGACGAGCTGATCCGGATGCGTGCAGTGGCCAATGTCGCCCAGCGTGACGGGCTGGCCGACGAGCCGGAGGTGCGTGCCGAACTTCGTCTGCGCGAGCTGGAAGTGCTCAATAGCCGCTACATCAACCATCTGCAGCGCCAGCACCCGGTCACGGACGAGGATATCGAGGAGGTTTACAACCGCCAGCGTCAACGTGCCGGAGGCGTTCAGTACCAGGTGGAGACCATCGCGTACCCGGAACAGGGCGACGCCTTGCGGGTGCTGGCCCGGATCGACGATGGTGTGGATGACTACGAGGCCGTGCGTGACGAGGCCGAGGCGGGTGGCCTGCCTATCGAGCAACCCGGTTGGATCGATCTCAGCCAGGTTCCAGAAGATTTCGCCGCCGTGATGGACGGACAGCAGGCGGGCACCGTCGTGACGCTGCCGCTGGAGACTCCTCAGGGCTGGCGCCTGGTCAAGGTGCTTGACCGACGCGATTTGCAAGCGCCACCGTTAGAGCAGGTGCGTGAGGGCATTGCTCGAAGCCTGCTACAGCAGCGTCGACAGGCACTGGTCGAGGAAATCTACGAGCAGTCTGAAATCGAGCCGATGCTGCCGCTGGAGGATTAGCCTCGCACTCGATCAGTTCAGGGCAGGCTGACCGCTTGAGAAGGTTGCCATCCCTCGGCACGATGTTCGACGACGACATTCGTGTAGATGCCGCCGCGGACCTTGAACTCGGCGGTCAGGCGCATGAAGCGCGGCCGGGTGGCCGCGACGAGGTCGCCGAGCATCTCGTTGGTGACTGCCTCGTGAAAAGCGCCTTCCTCGCGGAAGCTCCAGATATAGAGTTTGAGTGACTTCAGCTCAACGCAGAGCTCGTCGGGAACATAATCGAGGAACAACTCGGCAAAGTCCGGTTGCCCCGTTTTCGGGCACAGGCAGGTAAACTCGGGCATCCGAATGCGAATGGTATAATCCCGCGCCGGCTGCGGATTGGGGAAGGTTTCAAGTTCCTTGCTGGGCTGACTGGACATGTCGGGGGAGAGTCCTGTAAATCCGTGGCGAAAACCGATTACATTACAACAATTCCTGGGTGGGCAACGCGTCAATGCGACTGACCGCAATTAAACTGTCGGGCTTCAAATCCTTCGTCGAGCCGACCACGATCAAGTTTCCGTCCAATCTCATGGGCGTCGTCGGACCCAACGGGTGTGGCAAGTCCAACATCATCGACGCGGTGCGCTGGGTGATGGGCGAAAGCTCCGCCAGGCAGCTACGCGGCGAATCGATGAGTGACGTGATCTTTTCCGGCTCGAGCGCGCGCAAGCCGGTGGCCACGGCCACGGTCGAGTTGATTTTCGACAACGCCGACGGGCGGGCCGGCGGTGAATATGCCGACTACAGTGAGATCTCGGTCAAGCGCCAGGTCAGTCGCGACGGTCAGTCGGCCTATTTTCTCAACGGTACCAAGTGTCGTCGCAAGGACATCACCAACCTGTTCCTGGGTACCGGCCTGGGACCGCGCAGTTACGCCATCATCGAACAGGGCATGATCTCGCAGATTGTCGAGGCCCGGCCTGAGGAACTGCGCGGCTTTCTCGAAGAGGCCGCCGGGATCTCGCGCTACAAGGAACGGCGCCGCGAAACCGAGAACCGCATCCGGCACACCCGCGAGAATCTCGAACGCCTCTCCGACCTGCGCGAGGAAGTCTCCAAGCACCTCGACAAGCTCAAGCGTCAGGCCAATGCGGCCGAGCGCTATCGCAAACTCAAGGCACGCTACCGCGACGACGAGGCCAGGTTGCTGGCCTTGCGCTGGCGCGAGTTCCGTGTGCGAGCCGAGGGTGAGGAAAAAGCCCTGCGCGAGGTGGAGAATCATCTGCAGCAGACGCTGGCTCGCCAGCGTGAGGCCGAAAAGGAGCTCGAAATGCTGCGACAGAAGCAGCACTCGGCCTCCGAGGCGGTCTCCCGGGTTCAGGGCGAACTCTACGAGGTGGCCGGTGAGATCGCGCGGAT
>SKXY01000200.1 GCA_007128175.1 Wenzhouxiangella sp.
AGCATGACCGGTTGCATAAATTCTCCAGCAGGGGCAGGCCCAATAAACTACCCTGTCGGGACGACAGTGAAAAGCCCTGTGCGAACCGGGCTTGAATCGAGGATTAACTGTCCCCATTCGCAGCATTTCCCGAATGCTGAACCCTGACAATCAAAACTGAGGCTGAACGGATGATCAAAGCCAGGGAATTGACTCGTCGATTCGGTCCGCTGCTGGCGGTCGACCGGCTCTCATTCGAGGTCGAACCCGGCACTGTACTTGGATTTCTCGGACCCAACGGTGCCGGCAAGTCGACGACCATGAAGATGCTGACCGGATTCCTCGCGCCCTCGTCGGGAAGCGCGGAGATCCTCGGCCATGATATTTCCCGTGATTCGGTCGCGGCGCGCCAGGTGATGGGGTATCTGCCCGAAGGCGCTCCCCTCTACGGGGAATTGACTGTGGCGCAGTTTCTTGCCTTTGCTGCCGAAGCCCGAGGGTTTCGCGGTGAGCAGCGTGCGCGCCAGGTCAAGCGCGCCGTTGACCGCCTGGAACTGGGGGCGGTGATGGGCCAGACGATCGAGACCCTGTCGAAAGGCTTCAAGCGGCGCGTCGGGCTGGCACAGGCCATCCTGCACGACCCGCCTGTGCTGATTCTCGACGAACCGACCGATGGGCTCGACCCCAATCAGAAGCACGAAGTCCGCAGCCTGATTCGCGAGATGTCGCCCGAGCGCATCATCGTGATATCGACTCACATTCTCGAAGAGGTGGATGCACTGTGCACGCGGGCGATGATCATCGCGCAGGGTCGTCTGCTTGCCGACGATACCCCGCGTGGTCTGCTTGGTCGCTCGCGTTACCACAATGCCGTCAGCCTGGAGCTTGACGAACTTGATCGAGCTGCTTCCCGGCTGGGCGAGTTGCCCGAGGCGCGTGAGGTCGAGATCCGACGCGGCAGGCTGACGGTGTTTCCCTCAGGGCAGGGCGATCTGTTCCGTGCGGTCGGCAAGGCCATCGACGACGAGGGCTGGAAGGTGAGCCATGTGCAACTCGAGTCGGGACGCCTCGATGAGGTCTTTCGCAATATCACTCGCAAGGAGGCGGCATGAGTCCAGCCAATGTACTCGTCGTAATGCGGCGCGAACTGGCCAGCTACTTTGCGACGCCGGTCGCCTACGTGTTCATCGTCATCTTCCTGGTGATGTCGGCGGCGTTTAGCTTTCATCTCGGCGGCTTCTACGAACGCGAGATTGCCGATCTTGAACCTTTTTTCCGATTTCACCCCTGGCTTTACCTGTTCCTGGTGCCGGCGGTCGGCATGAGACTGTGGGCGGAGGAGCGCAAGTACGGGACAATCGAGTTGCTTCTGACCCTTCCGATCACCGCGACCGAGGCGGTTATCGGCAAGTTCGTCGCCGCCTGGCTGTTCGTTGGCTTGGCACTGGCGCTGACCTTTCCGATGTGGATTACGGTCAACGTGCTTGGCGATCCGGACAACGGCGTCATCGTGGCCGGTTACATTGGCAGCTGGCTGATGGCCGGCGGCTTCCTGGCCATCAGTGCCTGCCTGTCAGCCGCGACACGAAACCAGGTCGTGGCCTTCATACTCTCGGTCGTGGTCTGTTTCGGTTTCCTGTTGTCGGGGCTTCCGATCGTGCTCGACCTGTTTCGTGGGTGGTTGCCGCAGGCCCTGGTCGATGGAATTGCCAATCTCAGTTTCCTGATGCACTTCGACTCGATCTCGCGCGGAGTGATTGACCTGCGTAACCTCATCTATTTCGTGCTCGTCATCGGATTCTGGTTGCTCGCCAACCGAATCCTGCTGGAAATCAGGAAGGCGGACTGACATGAAGAATATCTACAGTGCAAGTGCCCTGATCTTTCTCGCCCTGTTGTTCCTGGCCCTGACGATTCTTTCCGGGGCCGCCATCAAGGGCGCGCGGGTGGATCTGACCGAGCAGAAGCTTTACACCCTGAGCGAAGGCACGATCAACCTGCTCGAGGCGATTGAAGAACCCATCACCCTGGAGTTCTATTTCAGCGAGGAATCCAGCGCGGACTTGCCAATGGTGCGTAGCTTTGCTCGCCGGGTGCATGAATTGCTTGATGAAATGGCGGCACGCTCCGGCGGCCAGCTGCAGGTTCGTCGCGTCGATCCCCGTCCTTTTTCGGAGGAAGAGGACCAGGCTGATCGTTACGGCCTGGAGGGCGTTCCGGTCAGTGCGGCCGGGGAGAACCTGTACCTGGGAATCGTCGGGACGAACATGGTCGACGGTCTGGAGGTGGTGCCGTTCATCTCGCCGGCACGAGAGGCTTTTCTCGAATATGAACTGGCGCGGATGATCTACGTACTCAGCCAGCCCGAGCGGCCTCGCGTGGGCCTGCTGAGCGGCTTGCCCATGGATGGACGGCTCGATATGCAGACTGGCCAGCAACAGGAGCCATGGGCCATCCGCGAGCAGATCGGAGAAATGTTCGAAGTGGAATCGATCGAAACGTCTGCCGATTCTTTGCCCACAGATATCGACGTGCTGGTGCTGGTGCATCCGGTAGACCTTTCCGGTGAGATGCTGCGAGACATCGACCGTTTTGTCCTTGAAGGTGGGCGCTTGCTGGCCTTTGTCGATCCGTATTCCGAATCCGATCCGGGCCCGGATGCGGCCGACCCGGCGGCAGCGATGGCCATGGACCGGACTTCTTCGCTCGACGAGCTGTTTGGTGCCTGGGGGGTTGAGTTTGCAACTGATGTGTTCGTGGCCGATCTTGGACAGGCGCTGCAGGTGGCCATGCAGGCGGGGCAGCGCCCTGTGCGTCACCCGGCAATCATCGGCGTGACCGCCGAGAACATGAATCGTGATGATGTGGTGACCGGCGAACTTGACGCGATCAACCTGGCCAGTCCGGGACATATCTCCCTATCCGAAGCCAGTCCACTGGAGCTCGAGCCCCTGCTTACATCCAGTGCCAATGCCGGCCTGGTCGATGCCGAGCGGCTGCGATTTCTCGAGGATCCCGGTGAGCTGATGGCCGAGGTGGCAGTAACCGGCGAGCATTACGTGCTGGCGGCACGTCTGACCGGGGAGGTGCCCAGTGCATTCGAGTCGGACAACGGCGCTTCCCCGGTCTCGGGTTCGCTCAATGCCATCGTCGTGGCCGATACCGACCTGTTGGCTGACCGGTACTGGGTGCAGCGCCAGCGATTTTTCGGATCCAGCATCCTGGATCCATTTGCGGGCAATGGTGATTTCGTCATCAACGCCATCGACAACCTGCTCGGCAATGCCGATCTGATCAGCGTGCGCAGCCGCGCTACGGGAAATCGTCCGTTTACTCTGGTGGAGTCGCTCAGGCGCGAGGCCGAGCAGAATCTGCTGGCCACCGAACAACGCCTGGAAGCCGAACTGGATGAAGCCGAGCGCCGGCTGACCGAATTACAGCAGGCGCGGGGTGATACCGACTTGAGTGTGCTGACGCCGGAACAGGAAGCCGAGTTGGATCGCTTCATGGAGCAGCGCATCGAGATTCGCCGTCAGTTGCGCCAGGTACGGCGCGATCTTGATCGCGACATCGAAGCACTGGGGACACGGGTCAAGGCAGTCAACATCGCTCTGATGCCGGCACTGGTCACCGTGGTGGCCCTGTTCATGGCCTGGCGCAGACGGCGCAGGGCAAGAGCTGCGGTGGAGGCCAGCGCATGAACCCGAAGCTCGTACTCGGGCTGGGCTTCCTGGCCCTGATCATGCTGACACTGGCATTGATGATCGGACGTGAATTATCCACGTCGGACGTGCCACTGGACGAGCCGCTGGTGCCGGGCTTGCGCGACCAGGTCAACGACATCGAGGCGATTGATATCATCGGATCTGATGGCGAAATCGTCGTGACGCTGCGCCGCGAAAGAGAACGTTGGCGGGTGCGCGAGAAATCGGGTTTCGAGGCCAATTTCCGGTTGGTCCACGACCTGTTGCGAGACCTGGCCGAGGCCCGTCGTTCAGATGAACGGACCAGTAATCCCGACTGGTATCCCCGCCTCGGGGTCGCTGATCCCGGTGTGTCTGGAAGTGACGGCATGCTGGTGCGATTCCCGGATGCCGGCTTGCCGGAGGTGATCATTGGCAATTCAGACCCGGCTGGTCTTGGACGTTTCGCACGACTGCGCGGGCACGAAAGAACCTGGCTCATCGACCGTTCCCCGGAGGTGCCGGGCTCGATCCTGGGCTGGTTGGAGAGCGCGATCATGGACATACCGGCCAGTGAGTTGGCCGAGGTCACGATCCGGCATCCCGATGGTGATACGGTTCGGCTGCGACCTGTAGGCAACGACAGCGACCGGTGGGTATTGCTCAACGTCCCCGAAGGCCGCGAGGCGGTGTCGAGCTGGGAGATCCGACCGGTTGCCAGTTCGCTGGCCGCGCTCAGTCTGCGTGATGTCCGGCCAAATGAAACGATGCCCGACGATGCCGTGCGTGCCCTGTTCAGAACCGTGGACGGCCTCAACTTTGTCGCCAGCCTGTTCGAGGATGATCAGGGCTATTGGGTCAACTTCAGCGTTAGCGCCGAGACTACGGCCCTGGTCGACGAGGAGATGGATGCCGAGGCCACCGAGTTGGCTATCGACGCGGCAGCTGTCGATGGGCGCCTGTCGCCATGGCAATTCGCGATTCCCGAGAACCGCTACGACGATATGACGCGTCGTCTGGAAGAATTGCTCGTGGAGGGGGACGAGTAGCGCGTGCAAATGGGCCGGGGAAGGCGCCTCAGGGCTTGAGTAGCTCGGAGTCGACCGCGGCAAACAGGGCGGCCAGTTCTTCGAGGAAGTCACCCAGGGCTGAAGATTTCCGCCACACCATTGCGATCTTTCGGCTGGGACCGGGCTCGGCAAAAGGACGCGTCACTAGGTTGTCTGTGTGGGCGACGGGGGGGCTGACCGCCAGCGCCGGCATCAGGGTGATTCCGGTATTGGCCGCCACCATCTGCCGCAGCGTTTCCATGCTGGTGGCATAGAAGTCGAGTTGCTCGTGTGCGCCGGTCAACTGGCAAACCTCCAGCGCCTGTTCACGCAGGCAGTGCCCGTCCTCAAGCAGCATCAACTCCTGGTTCTCAAGGTCAGACAGGTGAATCTGTTCGCGTTCACACAGGGGGTGATGCTCCGGCAGTGCCAGCAGAAACGGTTCTTCGAACAGCTCCCGCACATGCAGGCCCTCGTGATTGAGGGGCAGGGCCAGAAGCCCGGCATCGAGCCGTCCCTGGTCCAGCATTGCGAGCACCTGCTCGGTCTTTTCCTCGAAAAGTCTCAGTGTCAGTCGTGGGAAGTCCCGGCGTATTCGGGGTACGACATGAGGCAATAGGTAGGGGGCAAGTGTCGGGAAAATGCCGATACGCACCGTGCCGCTGTGTGGGTCGCGAGATCGCCGCGCGATGGCCCGCATGGCATCGACTTCCGCCAGGATGGTCCGGGCGCGCACGACAATCTCCTCGCCAACGGCGGTCAGCATGACCTGTCGCGGATTCCGCTCGACCAGCTGCACTCCTAGCTCTTCCTCCAGTTTGCGGATCTGTGTGCTGAGCGTGGGCTGGCTGACGTGGCAGCGCTCGGCCGCGCGCGAAAAATGGCGCACTTCGGCCAATGTGACCAGGTATTGAATGGCACGAATGTTCATTGAGATATATTGCCGGAAGTGACAGCAATCTTGGAGAATTCCTGGAATTGTGAGAGTGGGGGCACTGTACTCTGTGGTTTGTTGGTCGTGTGCTCAGTGGTTGGGGCACTATACCGTGATACTGACAGTGGATACGCTTCCAATCGAGCCCAGGCTCGACAAGGCATCCGTGATTGTCATGCGCTATGACTTTAGTTGTCAATGCCTGAGCGAGGCCGGGTAGAAATTCATTTCATGATAGCGTCATTTGCCGCATGTTCACGGTAGTTGCTGGGAGTACAGTTATAGCGTGTCCGAAAGGCACGGGTGAAAGCCGATAAGCGCCTAAAGCCAACGGCGATAGCAATCTGTGAAATGTTCATGTCGCTTTGGCGCAACAACTCGGCTGCCCGACGCAGCCTGAAGTCTCGCACGAACTCCGCCGGAGTGGCATTGCAGTGAACCTTCAGGTCTCGATACAGTGAAGCCCTGCTCGTGCCGACCAGAGCCGCCAGTCGGCCGACATCCAGATCGGGATCATCGAGATGGTTTATCAGCGCCTGTTCAACGCGACTGACTAGTGTCGAAGACGCTGAAACTGCTGCAAGGGAATTGCGAGATGATGTGAGTTGCGTATTCGAATCCGTCCGTCGCCTGGTCAGTGCCTGGTGCAGTCGGGAGAGCAGCTGCTCGGCAGAAAATGGTTTCTTGAGAAACTGGTCGGCGCCGGTGTCAAAGGCCCGGATTTCGTGATCCCGGTCTGCATGGGCGGTACAGAAAATCACCGGGATGTGTGCGGTGAGTTCATCCTCTCTCAGACGCTTGACCAGCTCAAAACCATTAACCCGGGGCATGGCTGCGTCGACCAGCATGGCATCAGGCTGCTTTATCTTGGCCATCCGTTCGGCCTCGTGACCGTCAGCGGCCTCGATAACACGATAGCGGCCGGTCAGGACCTCGCTGATATGGGCGCGGATTCCGGGGTTGTCGTCGACGACCAACACGAGTTCAGAGCCTTCTTCAGCGACCGGGCAGGCTTTATCCTGTGACTCGACCAGTGGCAATTCCATGGAAAAACAAGCACCACCCAATGAACTGTCACCTACGGTGATGGTGCCATTGTGTTGTTCAAGGATGCGACGGCACAGGGCCAGGCCCAGGCCGTGTCCTGGCTGATGGGTATCGCCGCGAACGAACGGTTCGAAGATGCTTTCACGGAAGTCAGGAGCAATTCCTGGGCCATTGTCTTCGATGCGAATCTTGGCATGCGCCGCGCCGGGCGCGACACCCATGCTGATCAGTATTTGCCCGCCTTGCTGCGAATGCTTGATCGCGTTGTCAATCACGATGGACAGTGCCCGATCAAGTTGAACGCTGTCGGCCATGATCCAGGAAGGATTGCAGCCGTTGTGCCATTGTGTCTCGATCTTCGACCCCTGCGCTTCGGCCACTTCTGTGAGGTTTTCGGTCACCCGCTCCAGTAGTGTCGGAAGATGTGTCGGCTCGGTCGGTTCGATTCGAGCATAATCGATCTGTTCCAGGTCGAGAATCTGTTCGACCATGGTCTGCATTTGTTCCGCGCCGTGTCGCATGCGTGACAGCTCGGATAGACTGGGTTTGCGAGACTGTTTCTGTAGTGGCCCCAGTATCAGTGTCAACGGAGTACGTAGTTCGTGGCTGATGGCCAGAAACATTTGATGGCGCTGATCGGCCGTGCGGCGTATGTCGTCAGCCTGTGCCTTGACTGTTACCAGGGCGTTGCGCAAATCAGCAGTGTGTTCTG
>SKXY01000279.1 GCA_007128175.1 Wenzhouxiangella sp.
GAAACGTAAAACGGGGAATGGCGCCTTGCCTTCGACCCTGCGCAAGGTGGCCAATGGCGACATTCTCGCCGTTGGCCACCCCTCCCCAAATGGATGGCACGGCAAAGCCCCCGTTTTCCGTATTTCGTCTTACGTTTTACGCTCAGATCGCTTCAAAGCGATTGGCATCCCGATTCTTGCGCACCTTCTTCGGGTCCCACACGCGGCCGTTCATCGCGATCCACACACCCGCCGGCGACATTTGCACGGCACCGACGGCGCAGCCGATGTTGAACACGGCGTCGGAGTCGATGAAGCGGGCCGGGTTGAGCGCACCGGTCAGCACGATCACCCGATCGCCTACGTCCCCCAGCGCTGCCGCGGTTTCCACCATGCTGTCGGTGCCGTGGGTGATCAGGAAATGCTGATCGTTACTTGCCACCACGGCCTGGCGTATGAATGCCCGGTCGTCGTCATTCATGTGCAGGGAATCCTTCCTGAGCAGTGCACGAATCTCCCAGTCGAAGGCGACGTTCATCGCCCTCAGGATGCGGCCGACCGCTGGCTCACCGATCTGGTAGTCCGATTTGTCGTCGTAATAGAGCTTGTCGATGGTGCCGCCGGTGGTCAGGACGTTCAGTCTTTTCAAGGTTCTGTGCCTCTCGTCGGGATGGTTGTCTGCACGGGTTCGGGTAGTATAGCGGCCATGAAAAAGGTGCTGTCACTGACATTTCCCGGGCTGGTGCTGCTTTGCCTGGCGTCCATGCCTGAGCGGGCGGCAGCAGATCCCGATTTCGAGCGTATCGCCACCTTGCACTGGCATCCCGACACCGCGACCCAGGCGCGTCGCTTGACGCTGGCGGCGGCCGGATGGCTGGATTCGGACGTCGATGACGCCGAGGACTGGTCAGCGCGGGTCAATGCTCGTGCCCTGGCGCTGGCGCGGCGGGGAGAGCAGCTGCCGGAGGTGTGGGCGCCATTGGCCGACGGCGTATTTTCCTGGCTGGTGCAGGCCCGCGAACACAACCTGGCCGGGCGCGGTGATACCTTTCCCCAGCCGGTCTTCAAGTGGTCGGGTGAACTGGCCCATGAGGCCGGGGCCATCGGCCGGATCGCCCGCCTGGAGCAGGTCGCGGCGATGAGGGCCCCGGAGGTCTGGGCTCGGGTCGCGCAGCGGCTCGACGAAATGACACCCGCCGGCGACGGCGAGTCGGTGACTGATTTCTGGAGCCGCCTGGAAGTAGATGGTACCGAAGATTCGGATGATGTCGAATTTGCGCGGGACATCGGCCAGCGCGTGGTTGCGCTTGTCGCAGTCGAGGACGCCGCCGCCAGGGTCACTGCGATCAATCGCGTGTTGTTGGCCCGCACTCGCCATGAATGGGACCAGGGACAGGTGCTGCCCAGTCTGTGGCTGGCATTCGAGGCGCTGGCCCGGCTGGCCGCCGCCGATGTGACGGGAGAAGAAGCCGCTCGCTGGCTGGAATGGTTTGAAACACTGGAGCCCGAGCAGCGTCGCGCATTGCGCCGCATCGATACCGACCTGCCCGTTGTTATCGCCCTGCTCGAAGATGCTGCCGGCTACCTGGCGTCGTCCGAGCCGGCCAGCTTGCGGGCGCTGAGCGAACTGGCCGATGTTTATGCCCAGCTTGCGTTGTTCATGCCGGACGTGGGCTTCTACCTGGACCAGCCGGTTCGTTCGGAAATCCGCGAGACCGTGGCCGCATGCAATCCCGATCCCCTGTTGGTTGGACCCATGCCGCGCGACGTGTTCGAACGTTGCGTACGCAATCTTTTCGAGCTGCTCGGCGAAGGCCTGGCCACCGAAGAACTGGCTGGAGGTGCCCAGGGGCCATTTGCGCCTGAGTTTCTGCGTCGGGAATTGGGGCTTGTGAGTTGGCAGCGTGCGGCCTACATCGACGGCCATCTCGGGTGGATGCTGGATGTGCCGTGTGAGCCGCCGGAATGGGTCAATGTTCTCGAGTGGTCGCTGGCTATCGAGCACTTGATGCGCTGGGTTCCGCAGCGACCGGTTTACTTTGCCGGACCTCGTTGGCAGGACGTCCTGTCAGCGGTTCGGGAGGCGGCAATTGATCGATCGGGCACCCACCGGGACTGGATGGACTGTATCAGCGGACATGGCCGTGAGCGTCGTGATCCGGTGCAGCGTCTGCTCGACCGCCATGATGATGCGCTGCTCGAACTCGAAGCCTTGCTGGTCGAAGCCAGCGAGCGGTTCTACCTGGATGTCGTTCGGCCGGGCGCCGACATCGACCTGGACGGACCGGCCGCCCAGGTTACCGGCTACCGCCCGGAGGGTCTCATGGTGCAGCCCTGTCCGGGAGCCGAGACCTGCGGCGCGCGCGCCGAACTGCCGGTCAGCCGCGCCTTGCTGGGCCTGTTCCCCAATGCCTACCTGCTTGCCGATCAGCTGGGCATGGGAGAGATGGGGCTTTGTTACGAGGAGGTCCGCTGGGTCGATAGGCAGTCCCGCCCCGCGCGTCAACGTGACGGCAAGGTTTCCAATTACGAGGGCAGGTTGAGCTTCGAACTGGTTGGCAGCTTTGCCCGGGATCCCGAAGCCGACCCGGACACGGTGTTTCGATATCGTCTGACCGCGGTCGAGCCTCGCCATTACCTGTTCGCCGCCGCCGACCCGGAACTGCTGGACCTGGACTGTCCGCGTGATCTGATTGGCAAGTCCGTCGCCAGTACCCTGCCCGAAGAGCGCCTGCGCCTGATTCCCGATCGCCTGACTTACTTCGTCAGCGCGCCGACCACGCCGGAGGCCGAGCTGCTGGCCAACTGGGACCGGGGCGCGGAATGGCGCGACTGGTTCGTCACGGGAGACCGGGTCGAACATCTCGAATCGGGTGACGGAGCGGCGCTGGAGGTTGCGGTACAGGCTCAGCTCTCGGCCCTGTCGGCCCGGCGCGAACGGCAGCTGGCAGCACCGCTGACGGCGCCGGTTCGCGCCGATGGCTCCGATCCGCTTGCACTGGCGATGGCGAGAGTGGCCGACTCAATGGCCATGCTCAGGCGGCTGATGGAAATTCATTATCCTCGTCTAATTCGCCATCATGATCCGGTTCGCGCCATGCTCGCCGGCGAGGAGGGACTGATCAACCGTGACCGGGTCCGGTCTTTGCGCGAGGAGGGCGTGCCCATGGCGCAGATGCCCCGCATCGGCCGCGAGCGCTCGCGGGCGTTGCGCGAAATGTGGGTCGGCTTGCCGGCTGAAATGCGGGAGCATGGTCAGCGCGCACCCGAGGTGGACTTCGGGTTCGAGCGGCTGGAAGTCCTGATGCGCCTCAGTCGTTACAAGTCACTTCTTTCCGAACCGACGGAAGTGCCGTGAAGTAGAGGATGATCAGGATGACCTGGGCAATCGCCGGCCAGCGTGCGGCGGGGTTGGCCCAGGCTTCCATGACGGCCACGCAGAAATACAGCAGCAACAGGCAGCCTGCGATCACCAGGCTGCGCGCCTGCAGTTGCCAAGTGCCGGGCAGTACCAGCAGCAACGGCACCATGGTGAGCACAAGAACCAGCCACGGTGGCACCACGGTGGGTGGATTGATCCAGCCGAACCAGAGCGGCTGGACGAGCAGCACGCCGACCAGGGCGACGCGGCACCACCACAGCGGAATCATCGCCGCTCCTTCAGCGCGAGCGCCGTGTCCGCCACTCTGCGGCCCAGCACCCGACACAGGCGGCGCTCGGTGTCGTCCAGGGCGCGGTCCGCGTCCTGACCGGCCACGTGGCTGGCGCCGTAGGGCGTGCCGCCGCTGGAGGTGGTGGTCAGTTCCGGCTCGGTGTAGGGCAGGCCGACCAGGATCATGCCGTGATGCAGCAGCGGGATCATCATGCTCAGCAGGGTGGCTTCCTGACCACCGTGCAGAGTCGCCGTCGAGGTAAACACCCCGGCGGGCTTGCCGGCCAGCGTGCCGGAAAACCATTCCGAGCCGGTGCCGTCAAGAAAATGCTTGAGTGCGGCCGCCATGTTGCCGAAGCGCGTCGGGCTGCCCAGCAACAGGCCGGCGCATTCGTCCAAGTCGCGGCGCTCAACCAGGGCCGGGCCGCGATCATCGATCTCGCGTGGCTGCGGATCCACGGCGGAGGTTACCGGCGGTACCGTGCGCAACCGGGCCTGGCAACCGTCGACGCTTTCCACGCCGCGGGCGACTTCGCGGGCCATGGCCAGCGTGTTGCCATGGGTGGAGTGAAACAGCACCAGGATGTCGGTCATGGCAGGATGTCGAGGACGGATTCCGGCGGCCGGCCGATGCGGGCCCGATCGCCGGCCATGACGATGGGTCGCTGAATCAGGCGCGGATGGTCGCACATGGCCTGGATCAGGGTCTGGTCATCCAGTGATTCGTCGGCCAGACCGTTGTCCTTGTACTCCGCCTCGCCGGTGCGCATGAGCTGGCGCGGGCTCTGACCGAGTCGATCGATGATACGCTTGAGTTCACTTGTCGTCGGCGGCGTCTTGAGGTATTCGACGATGTCCGGTTCGATGCCGTGCTCGCGCAGCAGTGCCAGTGTCTGGCGACTTTTTGAGCAGCGCGGATTGTGATAGATGGTGACAGTCATGGCTGATGAGAAATCCACATCAAGGGAAGAGAGTAGCCTAAAGGCTTCGCAGCCGCTGTCAATGACCGATCCGCCCGGTCCGATAGAAGCATTGCTCGATCCGGTCTGGATCAAGACCTTCGGCCGCCACCTGGCCCAGCACTTCCGCGAGGATCGCAGTTTCGAATCGGCTGCCGCGCTGAGCTATACCAGCCTGCTTGCGCTTGTACCGCTGATGACGGTGATGCTGGGTGTGATCTCCGCCTTTCCGGTGTTCGATCGCTGGGCTGACGAACTCGAAGCCTACATCTTCACCCATTTTGTTCCGGCAGCCGGGGACGCAGTGCGGGAACATCTCCACGATTTCGTCCAGAGAACGGCTGGACTTACGGGTGCCGGTACGGCATTTCTGATTATTACCGCCATACTGCTGATGTCGACCATCGAGCGCAGCCTCAATCGCATCTGGCGGGTCAGGGCGCCGCGCGGGCCGGTCAACCGCCTGGTGATCTACTGGGCCGTGCTGACCCTGGGGCCGTTGCTGATGGGTGCCAGCCTGGCGCTGACCTCCTACCTGGCCGCCGCTCCCGCCCTGGCGCCAGAAATCGTCAGGGGCGTCCTCCAGGAAGCCATCTTCCAGTTGATGCCCTTTGTGGTCGCGCTGGTGGCATTTGCACTGATTTTTGTCGTAGTTCCCAATCGCCGCGTGCTGCTGCATCACGCCCTGGCCGGTGCGCTCTTGTCGGCCTTGCTGTTCGAAGTCGCCAAGGGCGGGTTCGTCTGGTACGTCACCAACTTCCCGACCTACGAGCGTCTCTACGGTGCACTGGCCACCATTCCGCTGTTCCTGGTCTGGATCTACCTCTCCTGGGTGGTGGTGCTGCTTGGTGCCAGCGTGTCCGCCGCGCTTACGACCTTCAGCTACCGCAAGGCCGACTGGCGCTGGAGTCCGCGTCACGAGTTCGTGCTGGCCGTGCGCCTGATGGGACACCTGTGGCAGGCGCAGCGCCGCGGACAGTCGCTGTCGGTTGGCACGCTGCTCAGCCGCGAGCCCGAGGCAACAGATCTGCAGCTCAACCGCATCCTGGGGTATTTCCACGATGCCGGGTTCATTCACCGTGATGACTTCGGCGACTGGCTGCTGTCGGCCGACCTGGGCGAAGTTACCCTGGAGGAACTCTATCGCGCCGGGTCGTTCATAATCCCTGTCGGGGAACTGGCCGACCTGCCGGTGGACAGCCACTGGGATCGGGCCCTGGTCGAGTCGCTCAGGCCGGTGGACAAGGCCAGCCGGCCGATGCTTGACCGCTCGGTCAAGTCGATACTGCAATTCAATACGGGTCAAGAACGATGAAAAGTCTGACGCTTATGACGGTGCTGCTGCTGGCGACCCTGCCGGTTGCGGCTGAAATCGATTTCGAGCTGCCGGCGCTGGATGGCAGTGCCCACCAGTTATCCGACTACCGTGGTGACTGGGTGGTGGTGAATTACTGGGCCACCTGGTGCGCACCCTGCCGCAAGGAAATTCCCGACCTTTCCGAGCTTCACGATCGGCGTGATGACATCGTCGTGCTGGGGCTGGCTTTCGAGGATACCGAAGTCGAAGTGTTCGAACGCTTCCTGGTCGATTACCCGGCCAGCTATCCCATTCTGCTGGTCGACGTCTACGACCCGCCGGCCGACCTTGGTGCGCCGCGCGCGCTGCCAACGACTTTCCTGGTCAATGCCGGCGGCGAGCTGGTTCACACCTGGCTGGGGCCGGTCACCAGCAAGATGATCACCGACTGGATCGAGGACCATGGCTGACATCGAAACCCGACGCTGGCTGATCTCGGGTCGCGTTCAGGGGGTGTTTTTCCGCGAGTCGACCCGCCGCGAAGCTGAGCCTCTCGGTATTGCCGGATATGCCGTCAACCTGCCCGACGGGCGCGTGGAAGTCGTCGCCTGTGGCCACGCGGATGCTCTGACCGAGCTGGAACGCTGGCTGCAGGAAGGGCCGCCGGCGGCCAGGGTTGAAGGCGTGCAGTCGGCGGCCGTCGATGAGGTGGATATTGAACCGGGTCGTTTTCGGACAGGCTGAGTCCAAAAAACTCCAAGCACCAAGCATCGATATACAGGACACGATCCAACGCCGGCTGCGCCCTGCTCAGGCGCTAAACGGGAAACGAAAAACATAAAACGGGGGCGAGCTCGCGGGTTTCGATTTTGAGTGTGTTGGCCAACGGCAGCGAGCCCAGCAGTTGGCCTCCACCGCGACAAAGTCGGCTCGGAAATGCCCCCCTTTCACGTTTAACGTTTCAACCCGCCCAGGGTCGAAGACTGGCGTCCTGAAGCAGCGCTGCGCTGATCTTGTCGGCAACAAGGCGCCCGCGTGATATCAGTTCATCATTGGGCCGTTGGCCTTTTCCGGGCGCGGGCGAGGGGGTACCACTCGCTGCCTCGCAAGCCCCCGGCTGGAAATCCCCTGACATTCTCCAAAGGCTTTCAGATCCGTTGTCACTACATGTCTTTACGGGCATTGCACAAAAAAACCGGCGGGTGTCGAGTACCCGCCGGCTTGGCCTTGTCCCGATTGTCCCGATCGGGTCAGCGCATGATGCGCAATGCCTGCTGGCGGTCTTCGAGAAGATACATCCGGCCCTGGTCGAGCAGCTGCAGGTTGCGAACCTCGAACGGCGCTTGCAGACCGCTGGCGCGGACCATGTCGCTGTCGAGCGCCAGTTCGATCTGGCCGCTGCCGGCCTCGAGGACGTTGGCGGACTGGACGAAGCCGAGCAGTTCCAGTTCGCCTCGAGCGTTGGTGCCCATCACGTCGGCATTGACCTGGTAGCGGCCGGAAACCGCGCTGTCGATGCCAAGCACCACGGCGAGGCCGTCGCTGCGACCGCGCTCGACCTCACCGCTGAACTGGGCAATTGCCGGGGCGACGTTGAACGCCAGGGTCAGGTCGCGCCGAATGGTCTGGCCGCGGTACTCACCCTCGACATACACGTGAGCTTCGTACAGTCCCGGTGCCGGGCGATCGATGTCGGCCAGCGGAGCGGCCGCCATGGTCAGGCCATTGCCGCGTGTGGATTCGATCGGCCAGGTCTCGCTGGCATCCGGGCTGGCCAGAACGGCCTGGATTGAATGTGCTTCGATGGACCGGCGACCATCACCCAGTTCGAACTCGAAGTCCAATGGCTGGCCGGCCAGGTAGTTGTGGCGTTCCAGTGCCAGTGTCGCCGTCCACGCACTTTCGGGCTCGTGGACATTGATTACCAGCGGCAGGCTGCCACGCACGCCTTCATGCGAGACCGTAAGGGTGCCGGCACCGATGCGATCGGTCAGTCGGAAAGCCAGGGTCGCTTCGGGCACCGGCATGCCTTCGCGGCGCAGTTCAACTCCGGTGCTGACGTGCCCGGGCCCGAACTCCACGCTGACCGGACGTCCGTTGAATTCAAGTACGAGCTTGTCGGGGTCGAGTTCCAGCCCGCTGTCGTTGTCGAGCGCCGAAATGCGAACCACCGCTCCGGGTGCGGTCAGTGGCAGTTCAACGCCGCGGGCCAGTTCGGTGCCGGTCACGTCCATCCAGTACTGCTGGCTTTCGACCATGGGTGTGGTCCCGGTTTCGGTCGGTCCCACGCCCGGGCGTCGGGCGGTCGAGGCCTGCTCGGCATTCCAGGCAAAATTGATGGCGGCCGATTCCTGGTGCATGCTCGCCGGAATCGCGCCGGTGTCGGTGGTCAGGCGATCGGCCCGAAGGTCGTTCGACTGGGTGTCCAGCCATTCGATTTCGGCCATCGCCAACGAGGATCCTGCAACCAGGCAGGATGCAATCAGTGTCTTGGTATATCTCATGATGCCTCCCGGTTACAGGTCGTTGCGCAGGATGATGTCAAGGTCGAAGCAGTCGCGACGGCTCTGGTGGTGCGAGAGCTTGCGACCGCGATCGGTGACCCAGTGATCGTAGAACCACAGCGATCCCGCGCCGTTCTGGCTGGAGCATTCCAGGAAGCCGTCAGAACAGCTGTCGAGCCACCACTGGGTGACGGCCAGGCCGGCCTGGTAACTGTAGCCGCCGCAGTAGGATGCGCCGTTGAAGACGTTGGCGTGAACATCGCTGCCGACCACGTTCCAGAAGCCTTTGGGCAATGAGGGGCGGCCGGAAGTGCCCATCAACCAGGTGGAATTGTAGTGAGCCATCCAGCTGGTCTGCTGCATGCGCACGGCATCGTTCTGGTAACCGAGCAGCCAGCCCAGTGAAGCCTCGAACACGTTGCCCTGCATGACGGCGTCGGCTAGCGGCGTGCCCAGGCTGGATGGGGCGAGTGCATTGACCCAGCGCAGTCGTTCGATGATCAGCGGGTAGCGGCTGTCCCAGGTCGGATTGGACATGATCCAGCGCATCACGTTGCCGCCGTTGGAATGGGTCAGCACGACCAGGTCGGTGATGCCGTGGCTGGTAATGAAGCTGTGCAACTGGTCTGCCAGGCATCCAGCTGCCTGCGCATCCCACATGTACTGTTCGAAATCGCAGTTGATGACAACGTAGTTGCCGGAATTCGACAGGCCCTGCCGGATGGAGTTGACGTTGGATGTGGTCCAGTAGTCGTTGAGGGCGTCGGTCTGGTGGCCGGTTCCGTGGACGAAGGCGACGCCGGTCGCGCTCCATACGGAACCGAATGTCAGCAGCAAGGCAATACCAAGCGCTGCTTTGGCGGTTCGTAACATGCTGATTTCTCCTCTCTTTGTGCGTTTTTGGTTACAGCCCCGCACGAGACTATAGTCGAAGCCGCGACGGAGTTCAAATTTCCGGCAGGGAAAATCAGGCTGTTCTGCAAATTTTCCAGGCCCGGTTCCGGACCCCGCTCGCTGTCACAACAGGAACACGACAAAGCGCTCACAACAGAGATATGGAGATCACGGAGGCAAGCGACAAAGCCCCGTTTCGTCAGGTCTTTCTCTGCGTTCTCTGCGTCTCCGCAGTGAATCTTGTGCCTCGTTCCATGGGGGTAATCCGGAAACGAAAAGCCGTGCCGGACAGGTCAGAACAGGCTGAGCTGGGCGACCGGTCGAAAGCTTCGGCGGTGGGCCGGGCAGGCACCAAGGCGTTCGAGCGCGGACAAGTGGGCCGGGGTGGGGTAGCCCTTGTGGCGGTCGAAGCCGTATTCGGGAAAGCGTTCGTGCCAGTCCTGCATCAAGCGGTCGCGATGCACCTTGGCGACGATGCTTGCCGCGCCAATGGCCGGGTCGATGCGATCGCCCCCCACCAGGGTCTTCAGGGGCAGGTCCAGCGGTGGGGCCTGGTTGCCGTCGATATGTACCAGGGTTGGTTGCGGCGAAAGTTCGCTCACCGCCAGGCACATGGCCTTGAGCGTGGCCTGAAGGATGTTGAGGCGGTCGATTTCGTCGGCTTCGATGACCGCCACGCCCACGCCCACGGCGCGTTCGGCGATTTCATCGGCCAGTTGTTCACGTCGCCGGGCGGACAGTTGCTTGGAGTCGGCAAGGCCCTGGATCGGTTGATCGGGATCGAGAATGACGGCAGCGGCCACAACGGGGCCGGCCAGCGGGCCGCGACCGGCTTCGTCGACGCCGGCGAGTCTGATCGTTTCGATGTCCAGGGGGTCAGCCGGCACGGCCGATGAGTTCCAGGATGGCGCGTGCGGCATTGTCGCCGGCACCGGCAGCCAGCTGATGACGGAAGTCCCGTGCGACTTCCTGGCAAACCTGGCGCCGTGCCGGATCGTCCAGCCAGTCCAGCGTGGCCCGGCCGAGATGCTCGGCGCTTGCCTGCTGCTGCACGAACTCGGGGATGATCTCGTCACCGTAGAGGATATTGGGCATGGCGATGTAGCGGGACCGAATCAGCCTCAGGCTCCTGATCAACCAGTAGCTGGCCGGTGCCAGCCGGTAGTAGGCGACCAGGGGGCACTCGAGCAGAAAGGCCTCCAGCGTGGCCGTTCCGGAGGCGACGCAGGCAGCATCGGCAGCGATCAGTCCGGTTCGCGTCTGCTCGCAGACGATTTCGACACCCGCACGTTCAAGGCCGCTGCCACCCAGTTCGCGAAAGAGTTGTTCCTGACGCCGGTCCGCCAGGAAAACGAGAATGCGCACCGACTCGCGCCGAGCGCGAATCCAGCCGGCGGTGTCGGCGATCAATTCGGCGTGTCGTTCGATTTCGCTGCGCCGGCTGCCGGGCAAAAGGGCGATGACCGTATCTGCAGTGGACAGGCCCAGTTGCTCACGCGCTTCCTCACGCCCGGGGCGATTGGTCATCTGGTCGGCCACCGGGTGTCCGACGAAGCGGGTGTCGAGCCCGTAAGGCGCATACAGTTCGGGTTCGAAAGGGAACAGGGCGAGCAGCAGGTCTACCGAACGGGCAACGCTGCGGGTGCGTCCGGCACGCCAGGCCCACACGGTGGGCGAAACGTAGTGAACGGTCTTCAGCCCGCGCTTGCGCAGTTGTCGGGCCAGCCCGAGATTGAAATCGGGGGCGTCGACGCCGACGAAGGCGTCTGGCTGCCAGGCCAGGATGCGTTCGCGCAACTCCCGCCGCAGTCTGAACAATCTTGGCAGGTGCGAAAGCACCTCCGTCAATCCCATCACGCCGAGTACATCAAGATTGTGCCAGGCCTCGACTCCGGCAGCCTGCATGGCTGGTCCGGCGATGCCAGCCAGTTCGATGCCCGGATGCTGTCGCTTGAGATGGTAGGCCAGGTCGGCTCCCAGCTGGTCACCTGAGGATTCCCCGGCGGTCAGTATCAGGCGTGCGGGACGGTGTGCCATGCGTGGCGCTCAGCGCAGCAGGCCGCGCTGGCTGGTCAGGATCGAGTCGATCATCGGCTGAATCTCGGGCTGTTGCGTCACTCGTTCCTGCAGGCGTTCGATCGCCTCGTCCCGGCTCAGGCCGAGCCGGTAGATGGTGCGGTAGGCTTCGCGGATGTTGCGTATCTGGTCCTTGTCGAAGCCGCGCCGCTTCAGGCCCTCGGCGTTGATGCCGCGCGGCCGTGGGGGCTGGCCGGAAACCATGACGTAGGCCGGCACATCCTGGTTGACGCCCCCGTACATGCCAAGAAAGGCGTGAGCACCGATGCGGCAGAACTGATGAGCGCCGGAAAAGCCGGCGAAGATCACCCAGTCGCCCACTTCCACGTGCCCGGCCAGCGTGGCGCCGTTGGCACCGACGATATGCGAGCCGACCTGGCAGTCGTGGGCGATGTGGCTGTAGGCCATGAACAGGTTGTCGTCGCCTACCCGGGTGATGCCGCCGCCGCTGGCGGTCCCGCGATTGATGGTGACGTACTCGCGGATGGTGTTGCCGGAGCCGATCTCCAGGGCCGTATCCTCACCGGCATACTTCTTGTCCTGCGGTGCCTCGCCGATGGAGGCGAACTGGAAGATGCGGTTGCCCGATCCCATTCGAGTGCGGCCGCTGATGACCACGTGCGGGCCGATCCAGCAGTCGTCGCCGATCTCGACTTCGGGGCCGATGATGCTGTAGGCGCCGACCGACACGTTGTTGCCGAGCCGGGTGCCGTCCTCGATGATGGCCGTTGAGTGGATCATGGCGTTGGATCGGGGCGGGCCGCGCACAGCAATTCGGCGCTTGAGGCGGTCTGGCCGTCGACCAGGGCGGTGGCCTGGTACAGGCCCATGTTGCGCATCAGGCGCTTTTGCTGCACCTCGAAAATCAACTGATCACCCGGTACGACCACGCGATTGAACCGCGCCTTGTCGATCTTGACCAGGTAATACAGCTGGCTTTTCTCGTTGTTGGCCTCGCGGGCCATGTGCGCCAGACAGCCGGCGGCCTGGGCCATAGCTTCCAGGATCAGAACACCCGGCATCACCGGGTGGCCAGGAAAGTGGCCCTGGAAGAACGGCTCGTTGATGGTGACGTTTTTGAGCGCGCGGATCGAGGGGGGATCGTCGAGCGAGCACTCAAGTACCCGGTCGACGAGCAAAAAGGGATAGCGGTGTGGCAGCAGCTCGAGAACCTTCTCGATGTCGACTCCGTTTAGCGTGGTCATGTGATTTTTGTTCCTGATGGTTTATTACTTGTTTTCCAGTTTGCGCAGACGCCGGGCCCAGTCATCGAGCTGGCCCAGGCGCACCAGGATTCGCTTCCAGCGTGCATGCGCTCGCGCGGGGATACCCGAGCCGTATTCTCCCGGTTCCTCGATCGAGTCCAGCACCGTGCTCATGGCGGTGACAATGACCTGGTCGCAGATGGTCAAGTGGCCGCCGATACCGCAGGCACCGGCAATCATGCAATAGCGCCCGATGCGGGTCGAGCCGGCAATGCCGACACAGCCGGCGATCGCGGTATGGGCGCCGATGTGGACATTGTGAGCGATCTGTACCTGGTTATCGAGCCGCACGTCTTCCTCGAGCACGGTGTCCTCTATGGCGCCGCGATCGATGGTGGTATTGGCGCCGATCTCGCAGTCATTGCCGATCTGCACGCTGCCCATCTGCGGCACCTTCAGCCATTGGCCCTGGTCAAGGGCCAGGCCGAAGCCGTCGGCCCCGATCACGGCCCCGGGGTGGATCAGTACACGCTCGCCGATGCGGACCTGCTCGCCAATGAACACGCGTCCAACCAGGCGGGCCTGCCTGCCGATGGTGGCCCCCGCCTCGACGACGCAGCCGGCCCCAATTTCGGCGCCGGCGTCGATACGGCAGCCAGCGGCAATGCTGCACTGCGGGCCAATGGCCGCGCTCGGATCGACCTCGGCATCGGGATCCACCCAGGCAGTTTTGTGAATGCCGGTCGGTACCGTGCTGCGCGGCTGCATGAACGCAGCGATGCGTGCCCAGGCAGCGTAGGGATTGGCCGTGACCAGCGCGTTGCCGGACCAACGATCGACCATCTTCTCCGACAGGATCAGTGCTCCAGCCCGGCAGTCACCAAGCTGGCGTGCATAGGCGGCATTGGCCAGAAAGCCCAGGTCCCCGGGGCCGGCGGCAGAAAGGGTGGCCAGTCCGCTGACCTGCTGCTGCGGGTTGCCGCGGACGTCGAGGTCGAACTGTCGGGCGAGTTCTTCGAGGGTGAAGGCGGGCATGATCTGAACCGGTTTCAGGGGTCGCGCTGGTTGTCGCTGGATCGGTGGTCCTCTTCCAGCCACTCGAGGACCAGGTCGGTGATGTCGACGCTGTCGGAGGCGTAGGCTACCGGATTGCTGAGAACCAGGTCGTAGTCGTTCTTGCGCGCGATTTCGCGCACGGCGATATCGATGGTATCCCGCAACGCCTCGGTCTTGGCATTGGTGCGAAAGCGGATTTCCTCGACCAGGTCCTCGCGTCGCCGCTCGATCGAGCGACGCATGTTGCTGATCTCGCGCTCGCGCTGCATTCGCTGCTGCTCATCGAGCAACGGGTCCTCGGCCAGCTCCTGGCGCATCCGCTCCAGGCGCGACTCGTCGGCCAGCAGCGCCTCGTTGCGCGGGCGGAACTCGCGGTCAAGTTCCTCGCGCGCGGCGACCAGTTGCGGCATGGTGTCGAACAACCGCTTCATGTCGACGTAGCCGATGCGAATGCCCTCGGCCTGAGTGACCTGGGCAAGCAGACAACACAGGGCGGCAACCGCCACCATCGCCGTGATCGGGCGATGTTCGGCGGTGCCGTCATGGCGCTGTCGTTGCATGCCAGATCCTGTCATCTCCAGCCTCTGTCTGGAGTTCCGTCAGAACGTCGTTCCGAATGCGAACTGCAGTACCTGTGTTTCGTCCCCTTCACGTTTCTTCAACGGGGTTGCCAGGTTGATGATAATCGGACCGACCGGTGCCTGCCAGGTCAGTGACAGGCCGGTCGAGGCGCGCAGCAGGCTGGCATCGAAGTGATCGAAGTCCCGGTAGACGTTGCCGACGTCCACGAACCAGGCCAGGCGCGTTCCTCTCACGTCCCCGAAAGGAAGCGGGAATGCCAGTTCGACGCCGCCGGATACCTTGAAGTCACCACCCACCGCGCGGCAGAACTGGTCTTTCGGTCCGAGCGTGTTGTCGTCGAAACCGCGAATGTCACGCACGCCACCGCCGAAGAAGTGCTCGTAGAACGGCAGCCCCCGATCCACGGTGACGATCTCGTCGACCCGGCAATTGGTGCGTGCATTGGGCGCGCGCTCCGGCTCGATCTCCTCGACATCGAGCTGATCGTCCCAGTTGTCGTAGGCATCGCCATAGGCCAGGTCGCCGCGCACGCTGAAGGCCATGCGATCACCGATCGGCCAGTAGTGGCGGAAGCGGTAGTTGAGCTTGTAGAACTCGCGCGAACTGCCGGGCAGGGCGAGCTCCGCGCCGAGCCGGTGCAGTGTGCCACGCGTGGGGTTGAGGAAGTGGTTGCGGCTGTCGCGTGACCAGGTGCCGTCAAGACGATAGATGGTGATGCGCCGCTCGTCGCGTGACAGGAAGCCGTCGCCGTCTTCGTCCAGGGAAATGCCCAGCGGGCGACTGGCAGGCATTCTGACTACCTGCGGGCTGTCGGGATCATCGGGATCGATTGAAACGAGCTGCTGCGGCAGATTGATATCCACGCGCGAGGCCGATCCCCCCAGGCGGAGGAAGTCGATCTCGGTGACCGGGAAGCCGTAATTGACGCCGCCGGCGGCCTGGCTGGTGTTGAATGCCGAGATGTTGGCGCCACCCTGATCGAATTCGGTGTAACGGGCGAAGAAGCCGCGTGAAACCCCGGCGTCGGTGTAGTAGGGGTTGGTGTAGTTGAGGCCGATCTGGTTGAGGATTCTCGACCGGCTCACGTTCATTCCAAGCTGGCGGCCGCTGCCGAGGAAATTGTTCTGCTCGACAGAGACTGAGGCAATCAGGCCTTGCAGCTGCGAATAGCCGAGTCCGACCTGAAAGCTGCCCGAGGGCATTTCGTCGACGTTGACGATGATGTCGATCTGGTCCTCGGTGCCCTCGACCTGGGGTGTCTCGATGTCGACATTATCGAAAAAGCCGAGGCGCTGGATGCGGACGCGAGACCGGTCGACGGCGGCCTGCGAAAACCAGGCGCCCTCGAACTGGCGCATTTCGCGGCGCAGCACCTCGTCCTTGGTTCGCATGTTGCCCCGAAACTCGATGCGGCGGACGTAGACTCGGTGGCCCGGATCGATGAAGAAATTGATTTCCGCTTCTCGTGTTTCCCGGTCAATGGATGGCACCGGGTTGACGTTGGCGAAGGCGTAGCCGATGTTGGACAGCACCGCGGTGATGTTGTCGATGCTCTGTTCGAGCTTGCGACGGGAAAAGGTCTCGCCGGCTTCCACTGTGATCAGGCGCCGCAGCGTACTTTCGGCCAACACCAGGTCGCCGGTCAATTGCACGTCGCTGACCGTGTAGACCTCACCTTCGCGAATGTTGGCGGTAATGAAGATGTCTTGTTTGTCGGGGCTGATCGAGACCTGCGTGGACTCGATCGAGAAGTCCATGTAGCCGCGATCGAGATAAAAGGACCTCAGCACCTCGAGATCGCCGGAGAGCTTCTCGCGCGTGTATTGGTTGCGCCCGCGCCAGAACATCAGACCGCGCGTGGTGTGGGACTCGAAGTCATCCCGAAGTTCGCTGTCGCTGAACGTCTCGTTGCCGACGATATTGATATGGCGGATGCGTGCCTGTTCGCCTTCGGTGACCTGGATGGCAAGGCTGACCCGGTTGCGTTCCAGCCGGTTCACCGTGGTTTCCACCGCAACCCCGTAGTGACCGCGGCTGAAATACTGCTGGATGAGCTCCTGGCGCACCCGGTCGAGCTCGAGCTGGTTGAAGATCTCGCCCTCGGCAATCCCGATGTTCGCCAGCGCCGGCATCAGGTCGTCGTTCGAGATCTGGCGGTTGCCTTCGATGTTGATGGACGTGATGGCCGGTCGCTCGGTCAAGCTGATGACGAGCACATCGCCGTCGCGGGAGAGGGCGACGTCATCGAAGAAACCGGTTCGGTAGAGGTCACGGATGGTGCTGCGCGAGAGCGACGGTGTCAGGGTGTCCCCGACCTCGATGGGGATGAAGCTGAAGACATTGCCCTCGGAGATTCTTTGCAGGCCGTCGACACGAAGGTCGGCGATGCGAAAGGTTTCGCCGTAGGCAGGGGCAAGAACGGCGAGCAGCAGGAGCAGGAGAAACAGTCGTTTCATAAAAAAGAGAACTTCTGGTTATGTGTTGTCGGGCAGTCTGACAGGTGCCGCAGTTTAGGTGATCAGTCGTAAGATGTCGTTAAATATGGCCAGACCCATCAGGGCAATGACCAGCAGCAGACCGATGTACTGGCCTGCAATCTGGGTCTGTACGGAAACGGGCGACCCCTTGATCAACTCTACAAGGTAATACATCAGGTGCCCGCCATCCAGCATTGGAATCGGCAGCAGGTTGATGATGGCCAGCGACAGGCTGATCAGGCCGAGAAAAAACAGGAACCGCGAAAAGCCCAGCAGGGCCGATGAGTGGGCCATCTGGGCAATGGTGATCGGGCCGGCAATGTTCGACAGACTGGCCTTGCCGGTGATCATGCGGCCGAGTATTCCGAGCGTGGCCGTGGTCAGTCGCCAGGTTTCACCCACCGCTTCGCCCACGGCGCTGGCCGGGTCGTGCCGGAGAATGGTGAATGCGCGCTCCATCAGTGCCTGGATCTCCGCATCGGGCTCGCCGGCCTGCACCCCGATCACTGGTCGCCCGCCGCTGATGTCGGGAACGACGCGGGCCTGCAGGGAGCGCCCGGCACGTTCCAACTCGAGCGTCATTTCCCGTGGTTGGCCGTCCGCATCGATCCCGTGTTCCGGGATCAGGCGGGCGATATCACGCCAGCCCTCGACGGCATGTTCATTGATGGCGGTGATGCGATCGCCCGTTTCCAGTCCGGCCCGATCTGCCGGCGTACCTTCGCCGATCTCGCCGATCAGTGCCGGAAGATCGGGCCGCCAGGGCGAAATGCCGACCAGTTCGAGCGTCTTTTCTTCCTCGAATTCGGTGCCGAGTTGGTCCAGGGCCAGGATGGTTTCACGACGCTGGCCGTCGGGGCGCTCGAGTTCGACGCTCACCGGCTGGCGATCGAGTGCCGGTGGAATCAGGCCGAGCAGGGCATGGGTCCAGGTCTGCGTGTTGCGATTGCCGACCCGCATGATCATGTCGTGTTCCTCGAGACCGGCTTCGGCCGCGATCCCCGAAGTATTGCCGACCACCGGCCGGGTTTCGGGAATACCGACAACGAACATCAGCCAGAAGGCGGCAACGGCAAAGATCAGGTTGAAGACCGGGCCCGCGGCGACGATGGCGATGCGCTGGCCCACCGGCTTGCGGTTGAAGGCCTGATCCTGTTCACCTGAGGGTACGGGGGCCTCGCGTTCGTCGAGCATCTTGACGTAGCCGCCCAGCGGGACGGCGGCAATCCGGTACTCGGTGCCGTCGGCCGCGGTACGCGACCACAAGGCCGGCCCGAATCCGACCGAGAAGCGCAACACGCGCACACCACAGCGCCGTGCGACCCAGAAATGGCCGAACTCGTGAAAGGTGACCAGGATGCCGAGGGCGACCAACAGCCACAGAATGGGTCCGAGTATATCCAGCATATCGACTTTTCAGACTCCAGATGAGCGGCCCGAATTCCCTTCAGGCCAACCTTTTATTGTAACCGCTGAGGATCGTTCGGTGCGATGGCGGGAGCGAATCACTGCCCCCAGAGCGCGACGGCCAGGGCAAAGAACGGCAGGGCAGCGACCAGGCTGTCGAACCGGTCGAGTATCCCGCCGTGACCTGGCAGCAAGGCCGAGGTGTCCTTGAGTGCGCGCTGACGTTTGAGCAGGCTGATGAACAGGTCGCCGGCGATCGAGATCATGCCCAGGCCCAGGCCCAGCAGGGCGCCGGTTAAGGGCGTGAACGGGCTGTCGGGAAGGGCGGCGGCACTCCCGGCCGTCAGAACCATGGCACCGATCAGTCCGCCGGCTGCGCCCGAGAGGGTTTTTCCCGGACTGATGCGCGGCGCGAGCTTCGGCCCGCCGAAGTGCCGCCCGGTGAAATAGGCGCAAGTGTCCGCGGCCGCGATCAGAATCAGTAGCATGACCACCAGCCAGGGTGAAGTCAATTGCAGCCAGGCCAGCGCGAGCCAGGCGCCCGGCAGGATGATCACGAATACTGCCAGTTTGCCGGCGATGCCGGCGGACCGGGCGTCTCGCCCGAGACCCGGTCGGGTCAGCCAGACCATGTTGAACAGCCAGATCGTACAGGCCGGCAGCAAGGCCCAGTAGGCGGCGGCTGGCGGCAGCCACAGCAATAACGCCAGGCAGACGCCGACCAGTACCAGGGCCAGTGTGATTCGTTGTGCCCCGGCATCCAGCCCGGCCAGGCGCGCAGCCTCCCAGCCCCCGGCGCCGGCCAGCAACAGTGCAGCGATTACGGCGAAGACCGGCGCAGGCAGCAGGAACAGGGCGCTCAGTCCGACGATAGCCAGGATCAGCGCGGTGATGACGCGCTGTCTAAGCATGCTTGACTTCGCCCAGGCCGCCGAAACGTCGCTCGCGACTGGCGTAGTCTGCCAGTGCGGCTTCGAGGTGACTGCCGTCGAAATCAGGCCAGAGCACCTCGGTGAAATATAGCTCGGTGTAGGCCAGCTCCCACAAAAGGAAATTGGACAGCCGCATCTCGCCGCCGGTGCGGATGAACAGGTCGGGCGGGGGCTGGTCACCGAGCGCCATCTCGGCACCGAGGCGTTCGGGGTCGATTTGCTGACTGTCGAGCTCACCCCGTTCGACCGCTTCGGCCAGCCGTCGGGCGGCCGCGGCAATATCGGCATGGCCGCCGTAATTGACCGCGACGTTGAGCAACAGCGCGGAATTGTTGCGGGTGCGCTTTTCCGCCCGCAGCATGCCGTCGCGCAGTGCGGGATTGAAGGCGCTGCGGTCGCCGACGAAGCGGATGCGTACACCGTGCTCGTCGAGCTCGCGCACTTCGCGGTTGAGTGCGCGCAGAAACAGTTCCAGCAGCTTGCGGACCTCGCTCTTCGGGCGTGACCAGTTCTCGCTGGAAAAAGCGTAAACGGTGAGGGTGCGAATGCGGTGCTTCAGTGCCGTTTCGATGGTGCGCTTGAGTGCGTCGCTTCCGGCTTCATGCCCGTCGGTGCGCGGGCGCCCCTGGCGGAGCGCCCAGCGACCGTTGCCGTCCATGATGATGGCGATGTGTTCGGGCAGGGAAGCGTGAGAAGTCACCGATCAGATTTCCATCAACTCCTGTTCCTTGGTCGCCACCAGTTCGTCGACCTGGCCGACGTACTTGTCGGTGAGCTGCTGGATCAGCGTTTCGCCGCGCCGGACATCGTCCTCGGTCAGTTCCTTTTCCTTGAGGAAGTCCTTGAGCTGGTTGTTGGCGTCGCGCCGGATGTTGCGAATGGCGATCTTGGCCTGCTCGCCCTCGGCATGAACGACCTTGGCCAGTTCCTGGCGGCGCTCTTCTGTCAGCACCGGCAAGGGCACACGGATATTGACGCCGGCTGTGGCCGGGTTGAGGCCGAGATCGGACGTCATGATGGCTTTCTCGATCTTGCCCACCATGGACTTGTCGAACGGCACCACGCTGAGGGTGCGCGGATCCTCGATGTTGACGTTGGCAGCCTGGTTGAGCGGCACTTCCGAACCGTAGTAATCGACGGTCACGTGCTCGAGCAGGCTGGGATGGGCGCGGCCGGTTCTTATCCTGGCCAGTTCGGTCTTGAGCGCGGCAATGCTCTTGCCCATGCGGGCATCGGCATCCTTCTTGATATCATCGAGCATGAAACACCTCTTTGTGAGTTCAGCGCCGGAAAGCAGGGGGTACGGTCGCAGATTGTAGCCGCGCCGGGCTTCAGCTGACCAGCGTACCGACATTCTCTCCCTGGATGACCCGTCCCAGTTCGCCGACCCGGCTGAGATTGACGATGCGGATGGGCATGGACTGATCGCGGCACAGCACGATCGCGTTGGTATCCATGACTTCGAGCTTTTTCTCGATCACTTCGTCGTAGCTGACATGATCGTAGCGCGTCGCACTGGCATCCTTGACCGGGTCGGCCGAGTAGATGCCGTCGACCTTGGTGGCCTTGATCATCAAGTCGGCCCCGATCTCGATCGCACGCAGGCTGGCGGCAGTGTCGGTGGTGAAGAAGGGGTTCCCGGTGCCGGCGGCAAAGATTACCGCGCGGCCTTTCTGCAGGTGACGCACGGCGCGTCGACGAATGTAGTCCTCGCATACCTCGCGCACGGAGATGGCCGACATCACGCGGGTGGTGACCCCGGCGCGCTCCAGCGCGTCCTGCAATCCGAGCGCGTTCATCACCGTGGCCAGCATGCCCATGTGGTCGCCGGTGATGCGATCGATGCCGGAGGCGGCCAGTCCCTTCCCGCGGAAGATGTTGCCGCCGCCGATGACGATCCCGATCTGGACCCCGGCATCGACCACCTCGGCCACCTCGCGGGCAATCCGCGAGCTGACCTTGGGGTCGATGCCGTAATCCAGTTCACCAAGCAAGGCTTCGCCGCTGATCTTGAGCAGGACGCGTTTGTTACCGGTAGTCTCGTTCAATGTCAGTCTCCTCGCCTGGTGGTTTCGGGTTGTGTCGTCGTGATCAGCCGCCGCGGGCCTGTTCCATCACCTCGGTGGCGAAATCGGCTTCTTCCTTCTCGATGCCCTCGCCGACTTCGAGGCGAACGAAACCGGTGACGCTCGCACCCTTGCCCGACAGCAGTTTGCCGACGGTGACATCGCCATCCTTGACGAACGGCTGACCGGTCAGGGTAATCTCGGCCAGGTGCTTCTTGAGTCGTCCGGTGACCATCTTCTCGATGATTTCCGGCGGCTTGCCGCTGTCCTCGGCCTGGGCAACCAGAACCTGCTTTTCCTTCTCGATCACGTCGGCCGGTACGTCCTCGGCATCGCGGAAGGCCGGGTTGAGGGCGGCCACGTGCATGGCGATATCACGTGCCAGTTCCTCGTCGCCACCGTCGACACCAACGAGTACGCCGATACGGCCGCCGTGGATGTAAGCGCCCAGGGCGCCGTCACATGCCATGTGGGCCACGCGGCGAACCTGGATGTTTTCGCCCAGCTTGGCGACCAGTTGCTGGCGGGTATCTTCCACCGACTGGCCATTGCCCAGCTTGGCCTGGCTGAGCGCGTCGACGTCGTTGTTGTCGATGGCCAGTTCGGCCACTTCATCGGCGAAGCGGCGGAAGTTGTCATCCTTGGCGACGAAGTCGGTCTCGCAGTTGATTTCGACCAGGACCGCCTGGTTGCCACGCGAGGCATGGACAACCGTGCCTTCGGCGGCCACGCGGGCAGATTTCTTGTCGGCCTTGGCCAGGCCGGTCTTGCGCAGATGCTCGATGGCGGCATCCATGTCGCCGCCGGTCTCGACCAGCGCTTTCTTGCACTCCATCATGCCGGCGCCGGTGCGCTCGCGCAGTTCCTTGACTTGTGCTGCAGTAATGCTCATTGCTCTAAAGGCTCCTTGCAGATTCGATGGATCAGGACTCGTCGCCGTCGTCGGCCTTGGCCGCGGTCTTCTTGGCCGCAGTCTTCTTGGTCGCCTTTTTCTTGGCCGCCTTCTTCTTGCTGGCCTTCTTCGGGGCGGCGCTCGCTTCGGCTTCCGCCTCGGCCGGCTCCTCGGTCTTCGCTTCGGGCTCGGCCTTGGCTTCGGCCTCGGCCGGTTCCTCGGCCTTGGCGTCGGTCTCGGGCTTTTCTTCAGCCGGCTTGGCCGCGGCCTTCTTCTTGGCGGTCTTCTTGGTCGCCTTGGTCGCAGTCTTCTTGGCCGTCTTCTTGCTCGCCGGCTTCGATTCGATCGGGTTGCCTTTCTCGTCGAGTTCGACGAACTCGTCGTCATTGCCGTCTTCCGGCAGCGGGGCGGAGGCGCGGCCTTCCAGGATGGCGTCGGCAGCCAGCTGCGCGTAGAGACGGATGGCGCGAATGGCATCGTCATTGCCCGGAATCACGTAATCGATCTTGTCCGGGTTGTGGTTGGTATCGACCACGGCAACAACCGGAATGCCGAGCTTGCGCGCTTCGGCCACGGCGATGTCTTCATGGCCGACATCGATGACGAACATCGCGTCGGGCAGGGCGTTCATGTCCTTGATGCCGCCCAGGCTGCGCTCGAGCTTGTCGCGCTCGCGGGTCA
>SKXY01000098.1 GCA_007128175.1 Wenzhouxiangella sp.
AGTAGCGCACGGCGCGGAAGTACCACAGGGCTTCGTCGTTGGCCAGAGTGCCACCGGAAGTGACATGCCCCCAGGCACAGGGCTCCATCTCGCGGTCGATGTTCATGCCGAACATGGCGGCAAGCTGACGCCCGACCTCTAGTTCCAGTTGCAGCGTGACCGGGGCGGCCTCGTCGGTGACGTGGTTGGGGTTGTAGAGCGTGGTCACCAGTTGCGCAATCAGCCCCGGCAGAAGCAGGTCGGAGGCCATGTGGCCGATGTAGCGCGGATTGAAAAACGGCACGGAATTCTTCAGCCGTGCGCTCAGCCCGTGCAACTCGGACTTCATGCGAGCAACGAAGTCGCGGTACGCCGGGCCGTGCTCGGCCAGCACCGGAATCAGGGGACGGTCTTCCGGATGCACGTTGCGGCGCCAGTAGACATGGTCGCGCAGGAACTCAACCAGCACTTTCTCCAGCAGGTCGTTGTTCTCGGCATAGGAACCCAAAAACAGTGGACTGAGCCAGTCGATCAGCTCCTCGCTGTCGAGACGTCCGCCCTCGTTGATCTTGTTGTTGGTCATTTATTGACCCCTGTCAAAAAGATTCACTTCGCTTGCCTGTTTAATGGATTCTGGTCAGCAATGGCCATCCGGTCAAAAACAGGCACCGTTAGCCATGAACATCAGCCGTCCGCCCGATTTCGATGACCTGCGTCGTTTCGCCATCCTTTCCGGGTTGCCCGTGGCGAAGGCCGAACAGGTTCTGGCACGGGCCAGAGTCGTCACCATCGGCCGCGGGGAGCACCTGTTTCACCAGGGCGACCCGGCCCGTCGCATCTGGCTGTGCCGCAATGGCCAGCTCAAGCTGTTCCGGCTTTCCAGCGACGGCCAGGAAAAGATCCTGGCCATCATCCAGCCCGGGCGCAGCTTCGCTGAAGCCACGATGTTTCTGCCCGAGCGGCGCTACCCGGTGCACTGCGCAGCGCTCAAGGCCAGCGAGCTGGTCGCCTTCGATGCCGATGACCTGGTCGCCGCGCTGCGCGCCGATTCGGATGCCTGCTTCCGGCTGCTCGGCACACTGAGCCGGCGCATGCAGGAAAAGATCAACCAGATCGAGTCGCTGGCCCTGCAGAACGCCCACCTGCGGGTAGCCCATTACCTGCTCGACGAGTTCCGCCGCCACGACCGTCCGGATCATTTCCGGCTCGAGGCCAGCAAGAAGCACATCGCCGGCCTGCTCGCCATCCAGCCCGAAACGCTTTCGCGCAGCCTGGCCATGCTGCAGAGCAGCGGCGTGATCGACATGGATGCCCGCCGCATCACCATCAGCGCGCCCGAGCGGCTGGAGCGGATCGCTCGCGGTAGTGATGCAGCTCATTGAGTCCGGACCGTGCTCAGGCCGTGGCCAACCGGGCCGAGTGGGCGGCTTCGGGCACCTCACCCGGCGAGCGTGAGGCGACGTAGTCAGCGGCAACCACCGCGGCCAGTACCAGTACGGCAACACCCTGGTGAATCGTACCGAGGGTGACCGGCACATAGGTCAGCAAGGTGGCGATGCCCAGCCCGACCTGCACGACCACCACGACAGCCAGCGCATGAAAGGCACGGCGAATGGCCGGATCGGACTCGTTGCGCCACACCCGGCACCAGGCGATCAGCGCGACCACCATGGTCGCGATGGCCAGCACCCGGTGGGTGAACTGCACCGTGGCCGTGTTCTCGAAGAAGTTCGTCCACAGCGGCTGGAGGCCGAAAATCCCTTCCGGAATCCAGCGCCCGGCCATCAGCGGGAAGGTGTTGTAAACCAGCCCGGCATTGAGGCCGGCGACGAAAGCGCCCCAGACGATGGTGATCGACACCATCGCCAGCAGCGCGACGGTCCAGGGCCGCCATGAGCGGCGCGCCCGTCTGGGTTCGCCCGGCCAAAGCAGGCGCAGCGCCATTCGGAACATGATGGCGAAGATGATCAGCGCGACACTCAGGTGAGCCGCCAGCCGGTACGGGCTCACGCGCGGAATGTCGATCAGTCCGCTCTGCACCATGTACCAGCCCAGCCAGCCCTGGAAGCCGCCCAGGGCAAACAGACCCAGCAGGGGCCAGCGCAGTCTGGTCGGCACCATGCCGCGAACCCAGAAAAACAACAACGGCAGGGCGAACACCAGCCCCAGACCTCGGGCCAGCAGTCGATGGCCAAACTCCCACCAGTAAATCACCTTGAACTCCGACAACGACATGCCGTAATTGACCTTCTGGTACTCCGGGCTGGCGCGGTAGGCGTCGAACTCGGTCATCCAGGCTTCCTCGCTCATCGGCGGGATCACGGTCAGCGGCTGCCACTCGACCATGGACAGGCCGGAGCCGGTCAGGCGTGTGGCCCCACCGACAATCACCAGGATCAGCAGCACCAGGCAGCAGGCCATCAGCCAGCGGCCGAGAATGCGTTCGTTGCGTCGTTCAAGGAAATTCATGCTCTAGTCTCCTGACGGCTCCCGGTGCTGCCGCACCAGACGGACCGCCTTGGCCTCGCTCTTGTGATCGGCCCGGTCGAGTCCGTGGCGCATGTCCACGGCCCAGGCGCTTTGCGGGTACAACCGGAAGGTTTCGCTGGCCCAGTACTCGCCGCGCTCGATGTGCGGAAGCCAGGCGGGATCGACGATCAGGCCGGTCTCGTCCATCAATCGACGATCACCCAGCGTCATCAGCTGGTTGCGGGTGGGTACCTGCCAGTCGCTGAATCCGCACAACCCGGCCTCGTTGACCGCGGCCGCAAATCCTTCGGTATCGCAGCGAGAGTTTACACAATCGCCGTCATCGCGGGCGCCGGGCTCGCCCATGTTGAGCCGGTTGTCGGCCGCGTACCAAGAGTAAGTCTGGCCGGGCTCGTGCAGACCCGGCTCGTCGCGCTTGACCTCCCACATCAGGCCGGTGCGTTCGTCGAAGGTGCAGTGATGCGCGGCATCGCCCAAGGCCACGGTCTCTCCGCCCGGGCCGATGGGTGTCCAGGAATCGGATACCGGCGGTGCGTCGTTCTCGGTTTCGCAGCCGACAAGCAGAAGTAGCGCGGCCAGGGCCGGAAGAAGCAGACGTAGTCGGTTCAAAGTCATTGGCACAGCCCTCCCGGGCGAACAAGCAGATCAGATACATGATTCGTCGAGGGCAAAGATAGCGCTGAATCGGGTCGGTGAATCTGATCAGGATCAAATTGGCGCGGATGGCAGGGAAACGAAAAACGTGAAACGGAAAACGGGCGCGGACGATGCGGGCTTTGTTCTAACGGCGCGGGGCAATGGCGGAGTGTTTCCCGTTGGCCACCTTCGCTAGAGAGACGACACGGCAATGCCCCCGTTCTACGTTTTACGATTCCCGTTTCTCCGCCTTCCATCTCCCCCTCTATCCCTCTCACCGCCCTGATCCATCAGGGCTAAACAGGAATTTGATCTGCATCAATGAACCCCGAAGGGTCCCGGCGCTAGACTGCCGATCACGCATCACCTCGCACCAAAACATGTATATGACGTGCATGTTAAGCACGGAAACCCGATACCAGGAGGGTCCGCCATGACCGAACAAGACCGCAACCGGCAAGACACCGAACACGTTCCGGATGATCCATCCGAAGAGCGCGTCCCCATGATGCAGCGCATGCTGGACAACCCGTTCCTGCTGCTGTTTCTCGGGGTCACCATACCGTCCGTCAGCTACATCATCTGGGGCGTGATGGAAATCGTCACGATCCCCGTCGGACGCTGATTCCAGGGAGCCATCAAAATGACTGCATTACATCCCCCATCGAAAAAGATCTGGTGGAACCAGCCCGTCGACCGGGTCGAGATCGTCTGGATCGGCATCGCCCTGGTGTGGTGCCTGATCATGTTCTTCTTCATGCCGTTCTGGCACGTTTACGGCGAACAGAACTACTCGGGCGAAGCCTACCGCGTGCAACCGGAGCGCTTTGCCGAGAAGGTCAACGAGTTCGTTGCCGAGCACACGGTACGCCACGAGACTGATCGCCAGATTCCGGTCGTCAGGCCGCCGGCCGGCTCCGACATCTACCTGCTCGCGCGCCTGTGGGACTGGTACCCGATCCTCGAGCTCGAGAAAGGCGAAACCTATCGCCTGCACGTCTCGTCCACCGACTGGCAGCACGGCCTGTCTATCCAGCCGATCAACATCAATTTCCAGGTGCTGCCCGGCTACGAGATGGTGCTGCAAATCACGCCCACCGAAACCGGTGAGTACGCCGTAGTGTGCAACGAGTACTGCGGAATCATGCACCACGCCATGCTCAGCAAGCTCTACGTGGTCGAAAGCGGCCGCAACGAGAGAGGACCGTCGACATGAAACCCGAATTCAGAACCTGTCCGGACTCGGGCCTGGTCTTCCATCGCCCAGCCGAGAACCTGATCAAGGCCAATGCCATTGCCGCCACAGTGTTCCTGGCGGTCGGCGGCCTGCTCGGCCTGCTGGTGGCGTTGACGCGCTGGCCGGCGGTGCAGTTGCTCAACGCCGAACATTTCTACACCGTACTGACCGGCCACGGCGTCGTTTTGCTGCTGGTGTGGATCCTGTTCTTCGAGATCGCGCTGCTCTACTTCTGCTCGGCGGTTTTGTTGAGATGCCGTCTGGCCACACCGAGATTGGGCTGGGTCGCCTTCGGTCTTATGCTCGGGGGCGCGGCCATGACCGCCATTGCCATCCTGCAGGGCGGCTCCAGCGTGATGATGACCTCGTATGTCCCCATGCCCGCCGAGCCGCACTTCTATCTCGGGCTCATCCTGTTCGCGGTGGGTGCGCTGATCGGCGTGTTCATGTTCTTCGGCACCCTGGTTATCGCCAAGGACGAGAAGACCTACGAGGGCTCCATCCCGCTGGTCACTTTCGGCGCGCTGACGGCTGCCATCATCGCGGTGTTCACCATTGCCTGCGGTGCGATCATCCTGATCCCGACTTTCCTGTGGTCGATCGGCTACATCTCCGAGATCGACGCTTTGATGTATCGGTTGATCTGGTGGGGCCTGGGACACTCCTCGCAGCAGATCAACGTCGCCGCCCACGTATCCGTCTGGTACGCAATCGCGGCCATCGTCTTCGGCGCCAAGCCGATGTCGGAGAAGGTCAGCCGCGGGGCGTTCTTCCTCTACATCCTGTTCATCTCGATTGCCTCGGCCCACCACCTGCTCGGCGACCCTGGCCTGTCGACGGAGTGGAAGATTTTCAACACCTCCTATGCCATGTACCTGGCCGTGCTCGCCAGCCTGGTTCACGGCCTGACCGTGCCCGGGTCGATCGAGGTCGCCCAGCGCGAGAAGGGCCACGACAAGGGGCTGTTCGAATGGCTCAGGAAAGCGCCGTGGGGCAACCCGGTGTTCTCCGGCATGTTCCTTTCGCTGGTTGGCTTCGGCTTCATCGGCGGCATTTCCGGTGTCGTCATGGGTGCTGAGCAGATCAATTTCCTCATCCATAACACCATCTACGTGCCCGGTCACTTCCACGGCACGGTGGCACTGGGCACCACGCTGGCCTTCATGGCACTGAGCCTGTGGCTGGTGCCGGTGCTGTTCAGACGTGAACTGGTCTGGCCCAGGCTGGCGATGTGGCAGCCGTGGCTGTTCGGCATCGGCACCGCGCTGCAGGCCTTCTTCATGATGGGTGCCGGCACGCTGGGTGTGTCGCGTCGCCACTGGGACATGGCGTTTGCCGGATCGGCCTTCGAATGGGCCTACCCCGGCATGGCCTACACCATGATGGCCCTGAACGGTGTCAGCGCGATCATGGCGGTGGCCGGCGGCGCGATCTTCGTGGTGGTCATCGTCGGCACCATTCTGTTCGGGAAGAAGAAGGGTGCAGCCGAGTACTCGGCCAGCAAGCCGGCGATCCTGACCGGCCCGGCCGAATCGCTGACCGGCCACGGCAACATCGGCCTGGGCATCAAGGGCTTCCCGGCGCCGGGCACCTTCATCCTGGCGATGTTCCTGCTGGTGATCTTCGTGGTGTACTACTTCATCAACTACGGCTACCTGGCCTCGGTCTGGAAGTTCAGCTGATGAGCCGACACCCCTTCGACACCACCCAGGCCCTGCCGGCGGTTGCGCCGCCGGCAGTTTCCCCGGTCGCACTCTACATGGCGTTGTTCAAGGTGCGAATCGGATTTGCCATCACCCTGGCCGGGCTCGGTGGCGCGGTACTGGCTGCCGGACAATGGATGCCGGTAACCGACACCCTGGTGCTGGCGGTGGCCGTACTGCTGGCCGCCTCGGGTGCGGGGGCTTTCAATCACTACTACGACCGCGACATCGACGCGGTCATGGGCCGCACCCGTGGTCGTCCCTTCGTCAACGGCCTGCTCAACGCACGCGTCGGCTGGCCGTTGCTGTTCTTCGGCCTTATCGCCGTCGGCTCCGGACTGGCCGCCTGGCGTTTCAACCCGGCTGCCGGCCTGTTCACCGCGGCCGGGGCGCTGACCTATGCCGTCGTCTACACGATGTGGCTGAAACGGCGCACCGACTGGAATATCGTCATCGGCGGGGCAGCCGGCAGCTGGGCCGTCCTGGCCGGTGCCGCGGCGGCCGGCGATTACAGCTCGACAGCCGTGCTGTGGCTGGCCGTCGTGCTGTTTCTTTGGACGCCCTCGCATTTCTGGAGCCTGGCCATTGCCCTGACCGAGGACTACCGACGCGCCAAAGTGCCCATGCTACCGGTCACCCGGGGCGTAGATGTAGCGGTGCGCTGGAACCTAGTCAATACACTGGCGCTGACCGCCAGCACCTTAGCGCTGGCCATGGTCGTCAACACGCCGCTACTGTGGCTTGGCGCACTGGCCGGATCAGGCTGGTTGCTGTGGACCACGCTGAACATGGTTCGCGATCCGGTCCGCGCAAAGGCCATGACCGCCTTCAAGGCATCGCTGATCCAGCTCGGTGCCCTGCTGGCCGGTCTGTTCACCGCGTTCATGGTGCCGGGATGAGGAGGGAGCCTCTGAACAGCGCGGCAGGGACGGGACGCGTCTGTAAACCGCCCCCGCTTGCAAGACTGTTCAGCATCTTGACGGTATTGGTCGCCACGACGGCGATGGCTGATATCAACCGGCAGGCCATTGAGGTCAGCCAGGCCGCGCTGGGCGGCGAGGTGCGCGACATGGAACTGATCGACACCAACGGCGAAATCCATCGCCTGGCCGATTTCTACGGCGCGCCGCTAGTCATCTCCGTCATCTACACCGCCTGCGTGCACTCGTGCAGCGTCAGTACGCGCCATATCAACCGCGTCGTCCAGATTGCGCGCAACGCGCTGGGCGACGCCAGCTTCAACTTTCTCACCATCGGCTTCGACTACCCGGTCGACGACCCCGACGCC
>SKXY01000274.1 GCA_007128175.1 Wenzhouxiangella sp.
TACAACAACAAACTTGTCACACTGAGCGAAGTCGAAGTGCATGTCATAATGAGCGTAGTCGAAGTGCAACAATACAACAAAATTCAATCATCTACCCAAAACCAGCCCCATGAAAAAACTCCTTCTGACCTGCTTTATCTTTTGTTATCTTGTTTTCTTGCCTCTTTTTGCCGCCGACGATGTTGTCAGCTTTATAACAGACCCCTGTGTGTCGCCTGACGGACAAACGGTGGTTTTCACCTATGACAAAGACCTTTGGAAGGTCGGGATTGGCGGGGGCACAGCCTACCGGCTTACGGCCCTGGATGGCCGTGCGTCACTGCCTGTTTTTTCGCCTGACGGCCGCTACATTGCCTTTTCTGCCAGTCCCGACGGCAACACCAACGTCTTTGTAATGCCCGCTGATGGCGGTGAGATCACACAGCTAACCTTTCATGAGGCTGCCGATATGGTTGACAGCTGGTCGTGGGACATGCAATACATCTACTTTCACTCTTCAAGGGAAAACATGAGCGCCATTTACCGCGTTGCACCACAGGGAGGCACGCCTGGGCGCCTGTCAAAGCACTATTTTAACATCCCGCACCATGCCGTCGAACACCCGCAAACGGGTGCCCTGATCTTTACCGAGTCGTGGGAAAGCCTGAGCCAGGTGCAGCGCAAACGCTACCGCGGCGCACACCGTCCCGATCTTCTTTCATATCATTTTGAAGATGATGTATTTGAGCAGCTAACCGACTTTGAAGGGAAAGACCTGTGGCCCACCATCGACCGCCATGGCAATCTCTATTTTGCATCTGATGAAGGCAATGAAGAATACAACCTTTATACCCTCCGTGAAGGAGAAAAACTACCGCTCACAAATTTTGACACCTCCATCGGCAGGCCCAGGGTAAGTGCCAATGGCGACAAGATCGTCTTTGAAAAGGACTATCGGCTGCACGTGTATGACGTGGCTACCGGCCAGGTGACCATGCCTGCCATCCGTCTGTTTCACAAAAACACCCTTCCGCTTGAAAAAGGCTTCCAGGTGAGAGACAACATCAGCTGGTTCGACGTGTCGCCCGATAACAAAAAGCTGGCTTTCGTGTCGCGCGGCGAGCTGTTTGTCTCAGATATTGAAGGAAACTTTGTAAGACACATTGTTACCAATCCCCGGGAACGCGTCACAGAGGTTGTTTGGGCTGCGGACAACAAAACACTTTATTATTTTCGTACGAATGACGGCTGGGCGAACCTTTACAGCATTGCCGCCGATGGACGCGGCCAGGAGCAGATGCTCGAAGAACGGCAGGCCACCAGTCGCCTGCTGACACCCAACCACGATCGCACCAAAGCCGTTTATCTCAGCGGCCGCGAGCACGTGATGCTGCTGGATATGGAGTCCGGCGACAACAACATCGTTGTGACCGAACAGCTGTGGGGCATCCAGAACTCCATCCCGCGGTTCTCGCCCGATGGGCGTTATCTGCTGTTTACCGCCTACAGGAACTTTGAACAGAATATCCTGGTACACGACCTGGAAACAGATAGCACCATGTGGCTCACGCAGACCGGTATGTCGGAGCGTCACCCTTACTGGTCGCCCTGCGGCCAGTATGTGTATTTTGCCTCCGACCGCCTGCAGCCAAACTATCCGCGCGGCAACACCGAAGACCGGCTCTACCGCATCCCGTTGAGCCGCTTTGCCCCGCCAAGCAAAACCGCTGCCTTTGATGAACTTTTCAAGGGTGATGTTGCTGAAGATGACGATGAAAACGAAAATGGTGATGCAGACCTCAACATCGTTTTTGACCTTAAAGACCTGGAAGATCGCTGGGAGCCCATACGCGTGGCCGGGATCGGGCGGCATACCATGCCAAATGTTTTCAGTCACGGTGACGGACAGCTGGTATATTTCGTCTCCAACCACGACAAAGGGCAATGGGCTTTGTGGAAGCTGGAGATCAAGGACTTTGAAGATAGCCGGCCCGAGCGCATCGAAGGGCCATCGCCCGGTGGCAGCCTGCGCATGGTGGAAGCCGGCAGTGATCTCTACCTGCTCGCTGGCGGCAACATCCAAAAGCTCGGCAAGGGCTCCGGCAAGATGGAAGTGGTATCCATAAACCACGCTTTTTCAAGAAACCTCGCCAATGAGTTTTCCCAAATATTCTTTGAGACCTGGGCAGCCCTTGATGAAAACTTCTATGCAGATGATTTTCACGGCATTGACTGGCCCGCGATGCGCGAGCGCTATGCAGCACATTTGCCCTTTGTGGGCACGCGTGATGACTTGCGCCGGCTCATCAACGACATGCTGGGCGAGCTGAACGCCTCGCACACCGGCTTTGCCAGCTTCGGGGAGGAGGAGCGCACCTTTTATTCGGCCCGCAGCGCTGAAACAGGCCTGGTATTTTCTGCCGGTTCGCCGCTGGTGGCAGAGCGCATCATCGCCCGAAGCAACCTCGACCTTAGCGAGCCGCCTCTGCAGGCCGGTGATGTGCTGGTGGCCGTGAACAACAGGATGGTTTCTGAATCAGGAAACAGGAACCGGTATTTTTATTTTCCCGACATGCCGGAAGAGCTGGTCATGAAGTTTATGCGTGATGGTGAGGAGATTGAAGTGGTCACACGGCCGCATACTCACGGCCAGATCAGCAACCTGTATTACGATGAGTGGATCCGGGAAAACCGCAACTACGTTGCTGAGAAGACCGATGGCCGGCTGGCTTATGTGTACATGAAAAATATGTCGGAAGGGGCGTTGAACCAGTTTATTATCGATATGTCGACGCACGCCAGGGATAAGGAAGGCCTGGTCTTTGACATCCGTTTTAACCGCGGTGGCAACGTCCACGACGATGTGTTGCAGTTTTTATCGCAGCGCACCTACCTGACCTGGCGTTACCGCGGCACACCTGACGCGCCGCAACCGAACTTTGCGCCATCTGATAATCCAATTGTGATGCTGATCAATGAGCGCAGCCTGAGCGATGCGGAGATGACAGCCGAAGGCTTTGATGCCCTGGGTCTGGGAACCATCATAGGCACAGAGACTTACCGCTGGATCATCTTCACTTCCGGCAAGATGATGGTTGACGGCTCGTTTACACGCTTACCCGCCTGGGGTTGTTACAGCCTTGATGGAGACAACCTCGAGTTGCGTGGTGTGGCGCCGCACATCCCTGTGCATAATAGTTTTCACGATCGGCAGCGTGGCATTGACCCACAGCTCGATCGTGCCATTGAAGAGGCATTTGGGAGATAAAGGTCTTATAAACTAAGCAAGTAAAAGATTTTTGCGAGCTTATAAATGGTTGGATTTATGGAAACCATTATAATCGATCGTATATACTAATGGAATAGAGAATTAATAAATAAAGAAACAGCAATATGCTTAATAGCTCGAAAACCCGATTGGTAGTGCTGGACTTCAGCGGGCTGGTGTTGTTGTTTATTGTGGCCCCCCTGGCAGGGATGTTGTTGAAAACCACAGGGGCGCAATACATCGACACCATTGCTGATGAGGAGGTGCGGCGCAGCATGCGTCTCACCTTGTTCAGTTCGCTGGCAGGAGTGATGATTTTTGGAATTGCTTCCATTCCATTGGCCTATCTGCTGGCACGGCGAGATTTTCCCGGAAAGGGGGTCGTCAATGGCTTGGTGGATCTGCCCGTGGTGATCCCTCATTCGGCGGCCGGTATTGCCATCATGGGCGTGGTGAGTCGCAACACCCTGGTAGGACAGGCGGGCGAGGCCGTGGGAATACAGTTTGTAGGTGGCATTGCCGGCATCGTCGTGGCGATGGCTTTTGTGAGCATTCCGTTCATGATCAACGCCGCCCGCGACGGCTTTGAAGCCGTTCCGGAAAAGCTCGAAAAAGCCGCTCTGAACCTCGGGGCATCTCCCTTGCGCGTGTTTTTTACCATCTCACTGCCACTGGCCAGGCGGCATGTGCTCACCGGCCTTACCATGATGTGGGCCCGCGGCCTGAGCGAGTTTGGCGCAGTGGTGATCATCGCATACCATCCAATGGTAACCCCCGTGCTCATCTGGGAAAGGTTCACGTCGTTCGGACTGTCCTACGCTCGGCCCCTGGCAGCAGTCTTTATGATCGTATGCCTGATCGTATTCGTACTGATGCGCCTGCTGGCAGGCAAAAAGCTGCAAAGCCGCCATAACAACCAAAGCTGATAATCGATTTTCGATTACCAATTGTCGATTATCGATGCTGTATGTTGGAGTTTAGAAACCAGAAACCAGAAATCATGAACTCCTAACTGTAAATTGTGAACCCCTAACTCCAAACTGTAAACACCAAACTGTAAACAATGCTTAGTATCGAAAACATCAGCGTCCGTTTCCCGTCCTTCTCTGTGGAGAATGTTTCACTTGTAGTGGAAAAGCATGACTACCTGGCCCTTTTGGGGGTTTCGGGTGCCGGTAAGACCGTGCTACTGGAGGTGCTGGCAGGACTTGTACGGCCCAGCCAGGGAAGAATCCTGCTGAGTGGAAACGACATCACGCATCAGAGTATCCAGCACCGAAAGATAGGCCTTGTTTACCAGGACTTGTCGCTGTTTCCGCATCTCACTGTGGCAAAAAACATTGGCTACTCCTTACGAAACCGTTCCAACACCGCGGCGGATATCCGGAAGCGTGTGGAAGAGCTGGCAACACAAACGGGTGTGAGCCATTTACTTAACCGCTATCCCGATACCTTGTCGGGCGGCGAAGCACAACGTGTGGCGCTGGCGCGCACACTCGCCGCCGACCCCGACATACTGCTGCTCGACGAGCCCCTCTCCAACCTCGACGTGAAGCTTAAATCTGATCTGCGGAAGCTGCTCAGAAATATCCACACAAGCGGAAAAACAGTGATCCATGTAACCCACGACTTTATGGAGGCCGCCACCCTGGCCAATAAAGTGGCCGTGATACAAGACGGCACGCTCGTGCAGCATGGCACACCCGAAGAGGTGTTCAGGCATCCGCAAACCGAATTCGTGGCGCGCTTCAGTGGCGTGAAGAACCTCTTCCAGTGTCATGAAAATCATCCATTAAACAGCGAAAACCTCTATGAAGCAATCATCGAAAACGGGGCAAAAATCACATTTCTTGCGCAGGACATCCCCGGCAAAGGCTATGTAATGATCCCACAGCAGGATATCATTGTTTCTGAAAATAAAATCACCTCATCCGCAATCAATAGCTTTCAGGGTGTCATCAGGGAAATAACGCTGATCGGTGCAGGGGTCGAGATCGTCGTGGACGCCGGCGCAGAGTTCGTGGTCAGCGTCAGCAAACAATCGCAGGAAAGCATGCAGCTGATACCGGGCAAAAAAGTATGGCTCAGTTTCAAGGCATCGGCGGTAAGGTATGTGGATGCCTGAGGCAAATGTGCAGATGTGCAGATGTGCAAATGTGCAGATGTAGAGGCAAGGCATGCCTTGTCAATGTTAGAAAGTAGAACTTTGCCTTGTCAAACCTTCCGTAATCCAAGTTGTTTCAACGTCCTCACATGCGACCGGAAGGCATCGAAAAAGCGATCATACACGTAATAGGGCATGTTGAACTCCCGGGTGGTGGCTTCCACAATTTTTGAAATGGCGGGGTAGTGCACATGGCATATCCTCGGAAAAAGGTGGTGTTCGACCTGGAAGTTTAACCCACCTACATACCATGACAAGAGTTTGTTTTTGCGTGAAAAGTCACTGGTAGCTTTAAGCTGTATGCTCAGCAGGCTCTCAGGCAGTTTCCCGTTTTCATCCGGAAGGATTTGCTCAGGCCCTTCAACCACGTGGGCCATCTGGAAGATTACGCTCAGTATCACGCCGGCGGTGAGGTGCATGATCGTAAACCCCAGCAACACCTGCCACCACATCAGTGTGGTGAATACCAGGGGCAGCCCCACGACCATCGCAAAATAAAACACCTTGGAGAAGATCAGCCATGCCATGGAACGGCGGTATGCATGAACCGATAAGTGCGTAATACCTCTTTTCCTATAGTTTATGCGTTTAGAGATATCACCAAAAACCATGGAAAAAGTCATGAGTGAATAAAAAAACCATGCATACAGATACTGGAACCGGTGATACTTTTTCAATGGGGCGGCATAGGCAAACCTCAATACGACGCGGCTGTTGATGTCTTCGTCTTTGCCGTAAACATTGGTAAACACATGATGCAGTTTGTTGTGTTTGATTTTCCAGTTGTAGGCGTCTGCACCGATCAGGTTCATGGTAAGCCCCATCCACCGGTTTACTTTCTGGTTGTTGGAGTAGCCCGCATGATTGGCATCATGCATCACCGACATACCGATGCCTGCAATGCCAAAACCCATCATGAAAAAAAGTATCATGGCCATCCAGGCGGGCATATTGATTGCCAGAATGGCTATAAAAGGAACAAAATATATCAAAAGCATCACCACCGTTTTGATCAGCATGCCCGGAGTGTTATGTTTTGACAAGCCACTGTCAGAGAAATATTGATTGACGCGACTATACAGCGCTTTTTTGAAGTCGTGGTTTTGTTCTTTAGTGAACGATATGGAGGTTTGCATGATGTATTTGTTGTGATGAAAGCACTGGCTGCAAAAACAGGGAAGGTAAGCTGCCTTTGGCTTTTGATTCATAAAGGTAATGCATATTAATCAAGAATCCGGCATGTTATGATTTTTTCTGAGAGAATATAAATGAAAAGCCAGGATGAAGCTGATTAGTTAAACTGCGCATGAACTATTTTTCTAATTGACTGTTTAAAACTTGCGAGCAACAGAATTGGGATAAAGGATGAGATTGAGTTATGATTTTGCTTTTGATGTTGAATCTGGCACCTGCTTCTGCCCAGGATCACTTTCATGTAACAATTGATGCTCCAGCGGAGTTTGGTGTTATTATTCTTAGTGAAAGGGAGGGCTGGCGCTTTCAAGCCGGAGGCGACATGCGCTGGGCGCTTCATCACTTGGGTAGTATCACGGGCGAGGTGACGTCGGATGAAACTCTGGGGGAGATCTTTGGGCGGTTTTGTATTGGGAAGTAGGGTTTTTCTGCATGTTCTGAAGTAGTTATCATCATTTTCATTACCAAATCATAAATACACTACACAATGAAAAAACTTTATCAGTTTAAAATCCAGTTAGACGGAATATCACCTGCTATCTGGCGCAGACTGCTTATTCCATCGGATTTGCTTTTATCCGATTTGCACAAGGTTATACAGACCACCATGGGTTGGGAAAACGCACA